>MWCV01000075.1 GCA_002070215.1 Chloroflexi bacterium ADurb.Bin180
CTCAACTTGATTTTGCATTCGTCCTGTGTACGATACTGCGTAAAAGCAGCGTTACACTGTAAGCAGGCATCATCCTGCGCTGGCTTGGGCAACCAGCGCACCCTCCTCAAGAGGCGGGGCGGCAGAGTTCCTTCTCCTAGCTCACCGCCCCGCCAACGTCCTGGCAGCCCGAGCGGGTGTAGCAGTACGCGCCACCGGCGATAAACGGGGGTTCGGGACACCGACCACTGGCGTTACGGTGGCCAGCGCCACTTCGGGGGATAACGGTTTGCCGACGCTCTATGAGATTGGCAGGCAAGCAGAGTATCGAGCGCGTGACAAGCTGTTGCGAAACGGCTGTCACACCGTCCTCCGCACCGCTGGCAGTCATGGTCCTGTTGATCTTGTTGGTATAGGCGCAACCTCCATTGTCATGGTGCAAGTCAAGGCGACGCAGGACGATCACCCCTACTATGCCGCAGAGCTGCAAACCCTACGCGATTGGATCGTGCCGCCTGGCTGTGTCAAGCAGTTGTGGGTCTGGCAACGAAATCTCAGGGACTGGCTGGTTTTCGAGGGATAGGTGAGGGAAGCGCTTGGATAACATCGACCACATAGGGCAGCTCAAGCCCGATCCCCGCAACGCACGCAAGCACAACCCGCGCAACGTCGGCATGATAGAAAAGGCGCTGGGCGAGGTTGGCGCGGCGCGTTCTATCGTGATAGACGAGAACAACGTAGTGCTGGCGGGCAACGGCGTTCTAGAGGCGGCAGGCAACGCGGGCATCGAGCGCGTGCAGGTAGTAGACGCAGACGGCGAGACGATTGTGGCCGTCCGGCGCAAAGGGCTGACGCCTGAGCAAAAGGCGAAGCTGGCGCTGTACGACAACCGTACCGCAGAGCTGGCCGAGTGGGATACCGAAGTGCTGGCAGATATCGGCAAGGACATCGACCTGGGGGAGATGTGGACGGCTGATGAGCTGCGCGACATTGGCGTGGCACAGGACGAGCCAACCGAAGACCCAGGACCGCAGATTGACCGAGCCGAAGAGCTGCAGGAGAAGTGGCAGGTCAAGCGCGGCGACGTGTGGGAGATTGGCAAGCATCGGCTGATGTGCGGGGATAGCACGAACGCAGAGGATGTGGGGAAGTTGATGGGGGGCGAGAAGGCGGCGCTGCTTTGCACTGACCCGCCATACAACGTCGGCAAGGCTTACGGCGATGACATTGACGACTCCAAAGCAGAGGCCGAATACGAGACATTTAGCCGAGCGTGGTTTGAGTTGTGGCGGGCCCATAGCGATAGGCAGATAGTCTCGCCAGGTTGTTACAACCTGGCGAGGTGGTGTCGCTACTTTGACCCGTATCACGTTGCGCCGTGGACAAAAAGCAACTCTATGACAAACGGTAAGGTATCACGATTCTGGTGCTGGGAGCCCGTGCTGTTCTTCGGCGAGAAGTGGGCCCGCAGGAGACCGAACGACATATTTGAGTTTCCCATCGGCCAGCAAGCGGAGGTGGCAAATCATCCGTGCCCCAAGCCGCTCAAGATGTGGGTTGACCTGTTGGAGAACTACAGCGAGGAGGGCGACATTGTGGCCGATGGCTTTGACGGTTCAGGCACAACGCTTGTCGCCGCCGAGCAGACTGGCCGCATCTGCTACGGGATGGAGATCGAGCCGAAGTACTGCGCGGTGACGCTGGAGCGCCTTGCGGGGATGGGCCTAGAGCCGTTGCGGATTTTGACCAATGGGTAGACAGTACAACGCCAAGCAATTCATAGACGCGATACCGGCCAGCGCGGGGATCATCACGACCATCGCCAAGCGTGTCGGCTGTTCCTGGCACACGGCCAAGAAATACATCGAGGCGATGCCGACGCTGAGGCAAGCGTACCAGGATGAGTGCGAGGCGATTCTG
This sequence comes from Chloroflexi bacterium ADurb.Bin180, assembly GCA_002070215.1. NCBI lineage: Bacteria > Bacillati > Chloroflexota > Chloroflexi bacterium ADurb.Bin180. Next base: position 1,900 of record MWCV01000075.1, read on the forward strand.
GACATGGCCGAGTCGAAGCTATACAAGGCGGTCCAGGACGGCGACCTGCAAGCGGTCAAGTACATTCTGGCAACGAAGGGCAAGCGACGCGGATACACAGAGAAGCTAGAGCTAGAGCAGTCAGGGGAAATGCGAGTGCGCGTGACGTGGGCAGATGATGACGGGGCTGGAAATTGATCTGCCACCTCTGCACGCCGGTCAACGAGAGGTGCGCGATCATCCGGCGCGATTCAAAGTTGTCGCTGCTGGCCGTCGCTGGCGCAAGACCTCTCTGGGCGTGCTGATATGCACGAACTTGGCGTTACGGGGCAAGCGGGCCTGGTGGGTAGGGCCGACGTTTCCCGTTGCGTCGATTGGCTGGAGGATGCTACGCCATATTGCAATTCAGATACCGGGCGTGGTGATTCACGAAAGCGATCGCAGGATAGACTACCCAGGGCCGGGTGGTTGGGCACAGGTCAAGTCGGCTCACGATCCCGACTCATTACGCGGCGAAGGGCTTGACTACGCGGTGATGGACGAATGTGCGTTTGCTGCTGAGCGGGCCTGGACAGAGGGCATACGCCCGGCATTGTCTGACCGGCTAGGCGGCGCGTTGTTTCTCAGTACACCGAAGGGCAGAAATTGGTTCTGGCAGATGTGGCTACGCGGCCAGTCTAACGATGATCCCGAGTGGAAGAGCTGGCGATTCACGACGGCAGATAATCCGAACATCAGTGGAGCAGAGGTCGAGGCAGCAAAGCGGATGCTCCCCGAAAGCGTGTTCCGGCAAGAGTTTGAGGCCGAGTTCTTGGAGGATGCCGGGTCAGTGTTCCGCAAGGTGACCGAGGCGATGACAGCACAACCGGCGGCATCGGCTGAGGGCACGCGCTTTGGCGTAGACTGGGGCAAGCACGCCGACTTTACGTGCATCACCGTCCTTGACCGCAGCGGGCAGATGATAGCATGGGACAGGTTCAATCAGATTGACTACACAGTCCAGACGCAACGGCTCAAGGCGATGGCAGACGTGTACAAGCCGTCGGTGATCGTGGCCGAGTCCAACGCGATGGGTGAGCCGATTATTGAGCAGCTACGGCGGGACAATCTGCCAGTCGTGAGCTTTGCGACTACGGCAGCGAGCAAGGCGCAGATGGTAGAGGGGCTTGCCCTGGCCTTTGAGAAGGGCGAGATCAAGATTCTGCCCGAGCCGGTATTGGTCAACGAATTGCAGGCTTTCGAGATGACGCGGCTGCCTGGTGGCGGGATTCGCTACGCAGCGCCGGAAGGGTTGCACGATGACTGTGTAATCAGCCTGGCGCTGGCATGGTGGGGCACGTCACGGGCGCTGACTGGGAGTCTCATGGCATGAGAATACAAGACAGAATCAAAGCGGCTCTGCGAGCGTGGAAAGTTGGGCCTGGCGTTGCCGATACCTGGGCGTCAACGTGGGGCAAGTCTAGCGACGACTACCAACCTGCCGAGTATGTGGACTACCTTGCCACGTCGAATGCGGTCTATGTCTGTGCCAACTTGCGGGCGAACCTATTGTCATCGTTGCCGGTGCGACTGTACCGCGCCAATAGCGCCGGGGATGAGACAGAGGTCACGCAGGGCGAGCTGTACGAACTGCTGAAGACGCCGAACCCGCACTACACGCTGGCACGCCTGGTCAAGATCACCGAGCTTTCGCTGTGTCTGTGGGGCGAGGCGTTTTGGTGTCTGGAGCGTGGGTCAGCAGGACGCCAGTTGCCGAAGGAAGTTTGGTGGGCGCGTGCTGACAAGATGAAGGTCTTCCCCGATCCTGTCAACTACATATCCGGCTTTGGCTACGACAGCGGCGGCGGCGACCTCATTCGTTTCCAGCCGGGCGAAGTCGTGTGGCTGCGCTTTGCCAATCCTGCTGACGAGTACGAAGGACTAGCGCCACTGGCTGCGGCAAGACTGGCAGCGGACGTGGCGTCATCGGCCATGAAGTCAAACAAGGCCATATTCGACAACGGCCTGCAGATCGGCGGCATCTTGTCACCGCCGAAGGATCAGCTGTTCACCGAGGACCAGGCCAAAGACCTGGAGCGCGACTTGACCAGGCGCTTTCAGGGAACGGACAAGGCGCACCGTGTAGCCGTGCTGCGCTTTCAGGCCGAGTGGCAGCGGCCAGAGTTGACGCCTGCTGACGCTCAATTCTCTGAGGCGCTGCGGTTCTCGCTCGAAGAGGTGGCGCGTGCGTTCTCTGTGCCGCTTGACTTCATAGGCGGCCAGCGCACCTATGAGAACGTCGACGCGGCAAACAAGGCGATTTGGACGCATTGCATCCTGCCAGAAGCGCACTTTGTCGAGGATGAGCTGAACCGTCAGCTTGTGCCGCTGTTTCCTGGCGTGACGCGGCTGGAGTTCGATAGTAGCCAGGTCGAGGCCTTGCAGGAAGACCGGGCTGAGTTGGTGCAGCAGATGACGGCGCTGTACCAGATGGGCGTGCCGCTCAACAATCTGCTAGACGAGTATATGCCGCAACTGAAGCCGAGCGCCGAGGGCTTTGAGTGGGGCAACGATCCCGCGCACAAGCTCAACGCGCCTCCAGCGCCGATTGTCGTGCCGCCTGCTCCTGCGGCTGAGAAGCCAGCCGAGGCAGCACCGCCGTCTGAGCCGCCCGCCGAGCCTGGGCGCACGATACACAAGCGGGCAGTCAAGCGCATTGAGTACGGCTCGCCCGAGCATCATCGTCTGTGGTCGCATTTTGTCCGACAGGCGTCGCGTTGGGAAGAAGAGGTCAAGCGCGTAGTCGTTGCCCTATTCGAGCGACAGCGCGACAGTATTCTGGACAAAATGAAAGCCCGCAAGCAGCTCGAAGAGAGTGAGCTTGACAAGTGGTTCTCTGTATCCTACTGGGTAGGCGAGAGCAAAAAGGCGATTCAAGCCGTGCTCAAGCGCGTAGTCGAAGATGGCGGCAAGGACGCGCTGGAATTGCTAGGGCTTGACCTGTCGTTTGACGTGACTGACCCACGGGTGACGGCGTTCATCACGGGCCGGGCGCAGCGGTTCGCATCCCTAGTGACTGACACGACCTGGCAACTGCTCAAGGACACGCTCAACGAAGGAATGAAGGAAGGCGAGAGCATCCCAGAGCTGGCCGACAGGGTGCGCGAACTCATGGGCGACAGGATCGAATCGAGCGCCGAGACGATAGCCCGCACCGAGGTCATCGGGGCGTCCAACGGCGGCACAATGGAAGCCTGGAAACAGTCAGGCGTGGTCAAGGGCAAGACGTGGCTGAGCGCACTCGATGACAGGACACGCGGCCAAGACCCCAAAGACGAGTTCAATCACTACGACTGTCACGGTGAGACGGTAGCCATTGACGAGCCGTTTGTCGGTACAAACGAAGACCTGATGTACCCAGGCGACGAGGCGGGATCGGCAGGGAACGTGATCAACTGCCGCTGCACGATGACCGCTGTCCTGGACATTGACTGGCCGGAAGATGAGCAATAAGCGGAGGCAACTATGAGCGATGTAAAACCAGATGCGGAGCAGTTGGCACAGTTTGCGCGGGCGTATGTCCTGACCAGGGCATCGGCAGACCTGGCCGATGACGCGCCGGTGCGGTTTGTGGCGTCTACCGAGGGCGTCAAGCGTGACGGCCTGGACTTGCGCGTAGAGGATTGGTCGCTGGACAACTTCCTGCGCCATCCGGTGATCCTGTGGGCGCACGACTACGAAAACCGTCTGCCCCTGGGTACGGGTACGCCGTCATTCGAGGGCAGCAATCTGATGATTGACGTGGAGTTCGACCGAGATGACGAGTTCGCGCAGCAGGTCAGGCGCAAGGCGCTGAAGGGCATGGTTGCCGGAAGCGTCGGCTGGAATGACCTCAAGGACGGCAAGCGCGACCTGATGGAGTTTTCAATCGTGCCTGTGCCTGCAGATCCGCTGGCCTTGCCCCAGAGGGCGAGGGCGGCGATGCAATCACTGGCGCGTGAGATTGACCGGGCGTTCGGTGCGGAGTCGGGGGCGGTGGAAACGTCGTCTCAGGCAAGTGCCGACGGTCAGCGGAAGGGCGCTGTCATGAGCGCACGGGACATGGAAAAGCTAGAGCAGGCCATCGCGGTGCTGCAAGAACTGCTGGCACGGGCAAAGCATGAGGACAAGAAGCCGGATGACAAGCCCGAGGCCAAAGCAGAGGACGCGGAACGCGACAGTCCTGTCCTGGCCCAGCTACTTGAAAAGCTAACACGAATTGGAGGCTAACACAATGGCTACGAATGAGGAACTGCTCAAGGCAATCGCCGAAAAGGTAGAGGCGCTTGGGCAATCTGTGACTGACGCAAAGATCGAGGAAAAGGTCAGGGCGAACTTTGACAAGCTCGCGGGTGACAAAGAGTTCGCCCGCAAGATGCGGTTCGCGCAGACTGACCCGGCCCTGATGGGCAGCAAGTTTTCGCGCAGCGGCCTGGGCAAAGAGGATTTGGAAATGGGCTACCAGATTCTCGTGGCCGCAAAAAGCCGCGGGATGAGCCACGGTCCGTCTGTGGACCTGGCGAACGCGGTTGCCGATCTGTCACCGGCACAGCCTGCGGATGATGACGGCAAGCACACCCGCGCTATGGACACCGCCGAGTCGGGCTACGGCTCGCAGCTTATCGGCGCTCAGTACGTGGGTAGCCTGTGGGAAGCCGCTCGCAAGGCGGCTGTCGTGTTCCCGCTGTTCAACACTTTCGAGATGAACGCTCCGACCGCGTACTTGCCGGTGGAAGTTGATATGCCGGAGATGCTGCTGCTGTCCGAATCGACCGCAAACAACTCCAGCAACTTTACCAGCAGCAAGACCGGCTCGAACCGCGTCTCGGTGACTGCCAGCAAGTTTGGCATTCATCAAATGTGGAGCGGCGAGATGGAAGAGGACGCGATCCTGCCGTACATCCCCTTCCTGCGCGGACAGGCGCAAAAGTCCCTGGCGCACTACTCGGACAGCTTGCTTCTGAACGGCGACACCACCAACTCGTCCAGCAACATCAACGCCTACGGCGCTGACCCGGCAGACACCAAGCACTTCCTGGCGTTTGACGGCCTGATTCACGCCGCCCAGGTTGACAACACGGGCAACCGCGCCTCTAGCGCGGGCGCTGTCTGCTCCTGGGAAGCGGCGTTGAATCTCCGCAAGCTGATGCTCGACCGCACCTACCTGCACAACTGGGGACAGCCGGAAGACCCGGACGATCTGTTCTATGTGGCCGATCCCGAGTGCGCCCTGAAGATGGCGACTGGCATTGACGAGCTGGTGACTGTTGACAAGTATGGCCCGCAGGCCGTCGTGCTCAACGGTGAAATCGCCAAGCTCGGACGCCATCGCCTCCTCCAGTCCATCGCCATCGAGCTGTCGGACACCAGCGGCTACAACAACACCACTGGCGGCAGCAACCTCTACGGGCGACTGCTCGCTGTCAACAGACGTGGCGGCGTCGTTGGGTGGCGACGGCAGATGAAGATCGAGACCGAGCGGATCCCGGCGACTGACCAGAATCGCATCGTCTACACGATGCGCATGGGCTTTGGCCGGTTCTATCCTGCTGCCGCGGCCTCGGGCATCGAGTGGGTTGCCATGCAGTACTACTGCGGCATCTAGGCCAGGGGGTGTGACATGGCACAACAGAATCTGCGCGGATACTACAAAGTCGTGGGCCCCGTCACGTACTCGGACGGGGCAGCGGCCTATGTCGTGGGCGAGATACCGGCCAAGACTCAGGTGCTCGAGCAGCGCGTCATTATCACCACGGCCTTTGTGGGCACGTCGCCCGCAATCGACCTGGGCGATGAAGACGATGACGACTGCTTTGTGGGCGCGGAAGAGGTGACTGAGGGTACTATCGGCAGCTATCGCGGCGACGGCGATCCCTCGGACACCTATCTTGGCGCATACTACCCGGCAAAGAAGAACATCGTCATGACGCTGGGCGGTACTGACCTGACGGCGGGCGTGGCCTACGGCATTTTGCAGTTGCTTGACCTGAGCAACAGCGTCTAGGGCGGATCGGAGGTTCGATGAAGTACAAGTTTACGCGGCGCTACATATCGGGGGCCGGGCACTTTGGGGCGGGGCAGGTTGTGGACATGGACGAGCAACTGGCGGCATGGTTCAATCGGGACGATCCCGGCTGTCTTGTGCCGTTCGTTGACGAGGCTATGACCACGACCGCCGAGGAACGCGCACCCGAAGCGCCTGAGCACAACCGCATGGAGCGCGGCAAGAAGCGGAGGAAAGCATGAGCAAGAAGAATCTGTCTCTGACCCTCCTGGTCTTTGTGGCCCTGGTCCTGCTGTCGGGCTGCGGGGTCCGGGAGAGAATCGCAATCGACACGTACAGCGACTCCTACATCTGGGGCGGCGCTGACGTGATCCTGTACTCTGACGATCACTCGACCCAGAAGCTGAAACTGTTTGGCGACACTGGAGCAATCAACGCCTCTGGCGTCATCACCGCATCGGGCGGGATCGTCCAGGGCAGCGGCACGCCGGGCCTGGCCGTACTTGGCAACATCACCATGACCACCGGCGGGCTAATCAACACCAACTCCAGCGCCGCCATCTCAGTCACCGACGGGCTGTACGTGACCAGTCAGATTGACGGAGCGAACGGTCTCGCGGTCACGGGGAACGTCACCGCGACCGGGGCGCTCACCGTCACGTCATGGGGGCGCTTCTACGGGCTAGTCCTACAGCCAGCGTTGGCGC
>MWCV01000076.1 GCA_002070215.1 Chloroflexi bacterium ADurb.Bin180
CTGCTGACGGGGGTACCCTTCAGAGGCCGGGCCAGAGCTCTGGCCTAAGCCGAGGGAGAGGTACGCCTGGTGAGCGAGGAGGCACGCTAAGAGCGACCTGCTGGCAAGAAACAGGCCGTACCTGGCCCTTTGGCAGCCTTTGCAGTGAGCTCGTACGGGCCATCACCGTTCCACAAGCGGCCGAATTCTCCCCTCAGAGGGAGAGCACTTCCTCCAATTCCCTCTTTTTCCACACTCTCAATGCCCGCGCCGGAGGGCAGCGCCGCGACAGGCAGGCCTCCCCGTGGTGTGGCAAGCCTGGCTTGCGGGGGCTGATGGGAACGGCCCGATGCGGCGCGCACTGCTGGCCGTGCCAGGTTGAGGCCGTGCTTTGTTTCGCGGTCGTTCACGACGTCGCGGAGCCTCAGCCTGACCCCTGCCAGGTCAACCGCGGCCTAGGCATGGGCTTCGAGTAACGGTCCGTGGGCTGTGCGCTGTTGCTGGCGGCCCAATCAGGCAACGCGTTTCTGGGTCGCTTCTTGCAGTCTAGCCAGTGCGCGTATTCCTTTCAGTCGAGCGCCAGCTGCCCTTGTGCGGTCGGGTGGTTGACTACCGAAGTGCGCTCCGCGCCGTTTCCGCCCAGAATCTCCCGCACGATGTACTCTTTGAAAGCCTCCGTGCTGGTGAATGGTCTGAAACCGGCGCGATTCGCCAGCTCAAGCACGTCCCTGCTCTCATTGAGCAGCAGTGCCACCGGCTCGCTGAGCTCTTCCTGCACTCCCCTGGCCCAGGCCAGGTCGAACACTGCCTGCTGCTGACCGGTAGTAGGATCTGAGAGCTCAAAGCTCTGCTCGCCGGGCGGCAAAGCTCTGGCCCTCATCCAGTTCTGCAAGGCCTCGATCTCGAGTTCTTCGGCCTCACTGGTGATACCTCCAAGTACGGGAGCCTTTGCTGGTTGAATGGGTAGTTTGGCTACGCCCTCGAGCCAGTGAACGTCCCCATGCAGCAGTTCGATCAGCCGTTTGTTGGTTTCTGCGGCCAGCAACTCGCGCCGCGCCTCGAGGAAATCGTGATAGCGGGACAGTCTCCACAGCTCCGAGTCGCAAGGGATCCACTGTGATGCCAGAGCGGCAGGGTGACGCTGTTCGATCTCTGGAAAGTACTCTTCTGGCGGCTGGTCGCTGATAGCTAGGTTGGTGTCCTTCTTCAGGAAGCAGTAGTTGGCGAGAGCATTGACCTCTGGTCGATTGTGCCCGAGCTTGTATAGTTGCGCTCGAGGGAAGATGTGGTGGACTTCCAACCGGTTCATCTTGCCGAGGAGGCCCGTCTTGAGGGGCAGCCCGTCGCCCCAGTCTCTTGCCTCACCCATGCGCGTGAGCAGGTAGAGCAGTGGGTAGAATCGCGCACCGAGGCTCCAGCCGGTGAAATCCGCAGGTTCGACCGACAGGCTGCCATGCCACAGGCGGAGCCGCTGAATCAACCTGTCCAGGCCATTGCCGTCGCCCTCCAGGGCGGCCAGATCCTGGTCGATGTAGGTCTCCGTAGACCCGGAGAATCGCCCCCACATGCCCGCCTGTAGGTACCAGAACAGCAGTTTGTCTTGTTTGGAGGCCCCGAGTGGCCCCGAGTGCTGGTCCAGGTAGTGGACCATGACTGGAATGGCAAAGCGGCCGAACAGCACCTGGTCGTGGTCCAGACCCAGGCGCCCGCCAATGAGGTTGAGGCAGGTATCGATGCGTTTGACTGCGCGATTGAGCCCTTCCTGAACCTCTTGCGCGGTCTTGTCGTGGAGGAAGCTGAATTTCGCCTCACCAGTGAGAACCGTATTGACCGAGCGGAGCAGCCAGTCGAGGTTAAAGTTGTAGCCGCTGTCTGCCCAGCGGCGGAGGGACTGATTCATCGTCACACGCGCATTCGGCCACCTGGAGCAGATTCTGGCCAGTGCCAGGTCGCCTTTGGACAGTTTTGTGCCGCCGCTATTTGCCCTATTAAAGATGTCGACGACGACATCGAGCGTCTTGTCGGCGCCAGTAACCTCCTCTTCGTGCAGTTCGATATCCGTGATGCCAAGAAGCCGGCTCAACCGGCCGACATAGCTGCTCTGTTTGTGGTCCGGGGCAGTCGCCTGGCTGAGCCGCGTGTTCGCTTCGTCGAGCCCGGCGAAGCCCTTCTTCAGAAGCGCGGTGACGTCAATCCAGTGGGGATCGCCGCTCATCTTCTGTGGCTGGTAGAACTCGAATGTTTCGGTGTCGACGTGAAACCAGAGCCCGGTGAAGGTAGCCGCGTTGCCCTCAAAGAACGGCGGCGGCCTCCCGCGCACCACTCCGTAGATGGACGTAATGCGCTGCTGGCCGTCGAGCAGGAGTTTGACGACGCCAGGCGCTGGCGCGCTGTCGCCCTTGTAATCGGCTGTCTCCGAGGGCGTGACCCACACGAGCAACGCACCCACTGGATAGCGCCGGTAGAGGGAGGTGAACAGTGAGCGCACCTGGTCGCGATTCCAGACATAGCCGCGCTGGAATTGGGGCAAGGCCATGTGTCCGCTGTCAATGTGATCGAGGATGGTTGAGATTCTCACCGGGAAGTCCTCCTGCTATGCGGCCCACTGCGACTAGCTCTGCGTCGAGCCGCCTTGTTATGAGGGTTGGAACAGACGAGCCACGTGCGTGCCTGACTGGTGCCAGCCGCACAGGCGTAAGCGGCGGGGGCGACCGCGGCGTTGGTGAGGTTGCAGCGGCCGCTGCCGGTGACCAGCAGCTTGCGCCCGAGCGAGTTGTTGCGCTCGAACAGGGTCACCGCGGCGCCCTGCCAGGCGGCAAAGAGGGCGGCCATGAGGCCAGAGGCGCCGGCGCCGATGACGGCCACGGAAGGGACCCCTGGCGAGGCGTCGGGGCGGGTGGAAGCGGGCTGGACAGGGCGCGAGGCTGGTTTGGCCATCGGCTCTATCATAGCGCGGCGGACGGCGACGGTCAATCGGCGTCGGACTCGGGTGGGTGCGGGGGTTTCCGATCAGGGGGGCGCGGCCTAGAATGGACGCGGGTGATCGCGCCACCGAGGAGGAAATCATGACCAATGGTTTTTGTCCGTGCACGGTGATGCATCCGGGCGTGTTGCCGCCGCTGCTGACCGACCCGCTGAACCCGATCACCATGAGGGCTCAGGCCGAGGTGAGCGGAGGCGCGCTGGTGATCTGGAGTCCCGTCGGTCGCGGCGAGCCGAGGAAACTGGGCACAGAGCCGCTCGGGGGGGTGAGGGTTACGGTCCGCGAGCGCAGCGGGACCGAGCAGAGAAAGACGGTGCTGTTGAGCAGCCTGTGGCGGCTGGCGCCGTGGGTGGTGCTGGGGATGGTGTGGGCCCTGTGGTGGAAGCAGTACCCGCCCATCTACGGGTTGTACATCGGTCTGGCCGGCGGGCTGCATTTCGCGCTCTATGGCGGGCTGGGCCGGAAGCAGGATGTGTACCGGTTCACTTTCACACCGGAGCGCCCGAAGAGGGTGTGGTGGCTGGAGGTGAGCCCCGAGCAGCAAGGTCAGCTCAGGGAGACGTTGCGCGAGGCAGGAGCGAGCGTCGCGGAGGCGTAGGCGCCTCGCTGCGGCGCGGCCCGGTCATAGGGGCGGCCGGGCCAAAGGCGTTAGTCTTCTGCTTTGGGCCGCAGGTTCCACGTCCAGGTGGGCGAGTCCTCGAGAGGGTACTCCCACGAGCCCACCAGGTTGCCCTGAGCGTTGAGCTTGGCGGTATCTTTGGTCAGCCAGGCCCAGCCGGGGGTCAAAACCGTGGTGATGGGCTTGTCGTAAAAGGTATAGTCGATCAAGTGGGAGGATGTCGCTGCGCCGGTAAGGCCATTAAGCAGAGCCCCCTGGAAGACCAGGTTGCCACTCATCAGGATGGCATTGCCCTCCACGGGCACCAGTGAGAAACTGCCGCCGCCGTAGGTGGAACCGCAATCGCCCTCTACGCTCCAGGTCATGGTGCCCCGCTTCAGCTGGTAGACGACGTAGGTAGTGCCGACATTCAGCCGCTGCCACAGCATGTCAGGCACGTTCAGGTGCCACACCTCCGGGCAACTGGGACCGCCCTCGACCAAAATGGTGGACACCGATCCTTCCCATTGCCAGCAGCCGATGTTGGAAGCCATCAGCACGGGCCGCTCGCCGGGGGGCGACAGCACGTTCCCGGCTGGCTTGTGAGCCGAGTTGCCATAGATGATCACCAGCTCTTGCAGGCGTTCGTCCTTCTTGTCCAGGCAAAAGTCGGCCTCCCCCTTCTTGGTCCAATCCTCTTTGCGCCAGTTGCCGTCGATCTTGATGTAGGCCGTCACGGAGGCACCCTTGACCTGCTCAGGGTCGGCGGCCTGGGCGGCATAGATCTGCCCATAGTCCTGGCCCTGGTCCTGGCCCAGCGCCTTTTTTACGACCTTGAACGACCATCCGTTGTAAAAGGCCACTGAGCGCACCTTGGGGTCGGTGAACTTGAAGTGGTAGTAGGAGGCCGACAGGGCCACCAGCCGGGGTGGTCCGGCGGTGAACTCTTTCAGCCCGGCCCCGCCCAGCGACACCTCGACCGTTTCCTCTTTGGCGGAGTAGGGCATCCCGTCCCACTGCTTGTAATAGTCGTAGGGGGTGCGATTCCAGTTGTAGGCGATAAAGCGCGGCCAGACCTCGGAAAAGCCGCCCTGGATGGCCTTGTCGACGGCATCGAGGCCGCCGTTGGAGGTGGTGTTGTCCCACATGGTACGGATGACGGGATTGCCCTGCGTGCTGGAGACGTACCAGGGGAGCAGGTAGGCGCCGTACTCGTGCGCGTCGTTCTTCTCGTCGAGCTTGAGCCGGGGATTATCCAGAAAGTAGGTGGCCAGGCCGTGCTCGCGGTTGGCGGCGGGGTAGACGCGGTTCTCGGCCCAGACGGCGGTGGCCTCACAGAGCCAGGCATAGTCCCCGGCATAGACGCAGCTATTGGCAGTGGCATAGGTATCCTGGAGCACGTGCATAAACTCGTGGGCCAGGCTGACGGGCGCGCTGGCGGGGTTGAGCACGATAAAGCCGGGGGTGTGTTTGCAGCCCGGAGGCGACAGGGGCTCCTCATAGCTGCGATCAACCGGGGCGAGGTAGATGTCCAGCCGCTCGTCGTCGCCGCCGCAGGGGCAGGCGCCGTCGCTGAGCGGAGTGCCCATCAGACTGGTGAGCGTGGGCCAGATCTTGCCGTCCATCTCGGTCAGGAAGGCCCGGGCGATGTCGGCGGCGGCGAGGTCCGCTTTGGGCCACCAGATCTTGACGTAGGCGACCCGGCCGTTGTCGGAGGTCCAGAGGTCGCGGTTGGCCGTGCCGCAGATGGGGTAGGTGTCGAGGGCAAAGGCGTTGGCCGGTGCGGAGCCGGAAGCGCTGGAGCCATAGCGCAAAGCGTACCACGAGCCGCTGTAGACGGGGGGCGTCAGAAACGGACGCAGCGCCTCGCGGGTGGGTGAGCTGAGCGAGTCCCAGCGCTGGAGGGCATAGTCCAGCGCGTGGCTGTCGGGCAACTTGCTGTCGTCGCCGTGGTAGCGGGGCGGCAGGCGCGGGTCGGCAAAGGTGTTGTAGACCTTGTAGAGCAGGCCGGTTTCCGAGCTGATGGTGCCAGCGGTCACCGCTGCGTCGATGAGCTCGAAGGAGGTGGGCGGCGGCGCGGAGGATGGGCCGGAGACGATGGGCAGGAAGGCGCGGTGGGACACAGCCAATGCCTGTGGTGCGGAGGCGGCCACGGATGGCTCACGTACGAGTGTGGCCGGCAGCAAGAGACAGCAGAGCCAAAAGCCGAGTGCGAAACGTCGAGTCGCGGAGGTGACCATCGATTCCTCCCAATGTCCGGCCCCGCGGAGGGGTCGGAGAGCAAGGTGCCAGCGTGGCGCGGCGATGCGTTACGCAGGCACCTTTGGCCAACAACGCACGGTCAGGCGAGCGCCGCTATTCCGCTTTGGGCGTGAGGTTCCAGGTCCATTTCGGCGAATTGGGCGTAGCCAGGTCGTAGGTGACGTGAAGCTCGCCCTGGGAGTTCAGGCCCTCCTGGTCCGGATTCATGACCCCCCAGTTGCCAGGCAGGTGAGTGGAATACGCCTTACCGCACGCGGTATAGGAGATCATGCTCGTGTCGACCGAGCTGGTGGACAGGTGGCGGTAGGCTTTGCCATCCAGGGCCATGTTTACGCTGCCCAACAGGGCCACACCGTGGACAGGCACCAGTGAGAAGGAGCCGCTGCCGTGGGTGTCGCCTCCGCAGCCGCAAGCTCCGGCGGTAATGCTCCAGTGGATGGTGCCGCTTTTCAGGTTGTAGGCGACGCCCGGGCTGACCCCGGGCTGGTTGCGCTCCCACAGCAAGTCTGTGGCGTACACGTGCCAGGTCACACTAGGGCAATCCGGGTTGTCGACGGCAACCATGTCCACGTTGCCCTCCCATTGCCAGCAGCCGATGTTGGTGGCGACCAGCACGGGGCGCTCACCGGTGGGAGATAGCACGTTGCCGGCCGGCTTGTGGGCGGAGTTGCCGTAGATGATGACCAGCTCCTCGATGCGCTCGTCCTTCTTGTCGCGGCAGAAAGAGACCGACGGTTTGTCCTTCCAGTCCTCTTTGCGCCACTGGCCGTTGATCTTGATGTAGGCCTGAACGCTGGCGCCCTTCTTCTGGTCATCGGTCACCGCGTCGGTGCCATACACGTGGCCATAGCCAAGCTGCAGCTCCTTCTTGCTGACCTTGTAGGTCCAGCCATTGCAAGAGGCCACGCTGCGCACGTTGTCGTCGGTGAAGTTGAAATGGTAGTAGGAGGCCGACAGGGCGACCAGCCGGGGCGGTCCGGCGGTGAACTCTTTCAGCGCGGCCCCGCCCAGCGACACTTCGACCGTTTCCTCATTGGCGGAGTAGGGCATCCCGTCCCACTGTTTGTAGTAGTCGTAGGGAGTGCGGTTCCAGTTGTAGGCGATAAAGCGCGGCCAGACCTCGGAGAATCCACCCTGGATAGCTTTGTCCACGGCGTCGAGGCCGCCGTTGGAGGTGGTGTTGTCCCACATGGTGCGGATGACGGGAGCACCCTGCGTGTTCTGAATGTAAAAGGGGAACAGGTAGGCGCCGTATTCGCGTGTGCCGTTGGTGGTGTCCAGCTTTTCCGATGGCGCTTGCTGGAACCGTTCGGCGGTATATTGCTCCTTGTTCGACTTGGGATAGACATAGTTCTGCGCCCACGTCGCGGTGGCTTCGCACAGCCATTGGTAATCGCCGGCATAGACGCAGCTATTGCCGGTGTCAAAGCTGTCCTGGAGGACATGCATAAACTCGTGGGCCAGGGTGTCGTTCGGACGTGAGGGGTCGATCACGATATAGCCGGGCGTCTTTTTGCAGCCCGGCGGCGTGAGCGAGTTCTCAAAGCTGCGGCCGACGGTGACCACATAGATATCCAGGCGCGAGTCATCGCCGCCACAGGGGCAATCGCCATCGGTGAGGGGCGTGCCCATCAGGCCGGTGAGGGTGCGCCAGATAGTCCCATCCATAGCCGCCAGGTAGGCGCGTGCGCCATCGGCGGCCGTCAGGTCAGCGCGGGGCCACCATACTCGGACATAAGCCGACGTGCCAATCTCCGACGCCCAGACAGCGCGGTCGATGTCGGAGCAGATGGGGTAGGGGGCGGCCAGCGAGGCATCGGATTCGGCACCGATTTCGGAATCTTGCAGCATGCCGCTGGCGCCCGCAGTCGATGCAGCCTGGCGGAGAGAATACCAACTGCCCTGAAAGATGGGCGGAGTGAGGAACGGCCGCAGGGTCTCGCGGGTGGGTGCACTGGGCGTGGACCAGCTCTGCTGCACCAGCTCCAGCGCGTGGCTGTCGGGCACCTTGCTATCGTCGCCCTTGTATCGCGAGGACAGGCGCGGGTCGCCAAAGGTCGAATAGACTTTGTAGAGCAGGCCCGTTTCGGCGGTGATGCGCCCGGCCTTGACCGCGGCGTCGATGTTCTGGTCGGTCGTGGGCGGCGGCGCGCGGTTGGGACCGATGACCAGCGGGATACGCGCGCGGTAAATCAGCGCCGTGGCGGCGGCCGAAGGAACCTGGCGAGCGGGTACCACCATCAGGCAGAGCACGAGGGCCAGGAGCGCGGAGAGGCGGCGAAGAGCGACACGATTTGGTGCGAACAGTGACATTCATCCACTCCCTCGTTGGATTGTGCGACGCTGCCGCGGTTTGGCTCCCCCGTCATCGCGGGCGGCGCCAATATAGCGCGGCGAGCGACTCGCGGCAAGCGCCGGATGTGCGGTGTCCAACACATACTATACACTTCATGAGGTACGGGTATACTGAGTACCTGCGCCGCATTTTCTTGCT
>MWCV01000077.1 GCA_002070215.1 Chloroflexi bacterium ADurb.Bin180
TCCGCATCTGGTGGGCAGGCAAGGTGGCGCACTCGGCCGTCTATCCCCTCCGCGCCTTGCCCAACTCGTGAGCAACGCCAACCAGTTCACTTTTCAACTCTTGATGAGTTCACTTTTCAACTTTGGCTAACATGTTTTTGAGGCGATTTCCCTCATAAACACAACAAGGGGTGCGTGGCTGTTATGTCATGCCGCGCACCCCTTGCTCGAACCGACAGCTACTTCCTGGTAGTTACTTTGATGGTCTTGGGCTTGGCTTGTTCGGCCTTGGGAATGGTCAGCGTCAGCACTCCATTCTCAAAACAAGCCTCAGCCTTGTCCGACTGCAGATTCGCTGGCAACTGGACCGACCGCTGGAAAGTACCGTAGCGACGCTCCTGCCGCAGGTAGTTGGCCTTCTCGACCTTTTCCTCACTCTTGGTCTCGCCCTTGATGGTCAGGATGTCGTCGCTGAGAGTAATGTCCACCTCCTCGGGCTTGACGCCAGGCAGGCTGGTCTTGATGACCAGCGCCTCGTTCGTCTCGTAGACGTCGAGTGCCAGCGTATCGCCGTTCCACAGGGCGGGGAATCCGCGACGGGTCACGAAACTGTCCTCAAAGAGGCGATCCATCGCATCCCGCAGGGACACCATGTCGCTCACTGGTTGCCACTTGATCAGGCTTGCCATTGTGCACCTCCTTGCCGGTGATTGCATACTCATGTTATGCGCTTGCTGTTAGAACAGCATTTGAAGAGCGTTAGAGAAACGATAGACGCGCTATCGGCAAGGCCGTTCCCAAAGCGGCGGAACTGGAAGCGAGAGCGGTGTGTCTGGCTGCCGGCTACCAGCGGCGAATCATCGGCAGCAGCAAGAGCCAGCGGCGCTGCAGCGTCGGGGTAGCGGTCGGGGTGAGTGTTGCGGTAGGACTTGTACTAGGCACGGGCCCGCAGGTGGGTAGAGGGTGTTTCTCACCACGGCACATAGCATCTTTGTTTCTTCCGGGACGCAAGTCGCTAAGGCATTCGCCCACGGTGTTGCGGGTATCGTTGTAGGGAACGGGCACCGGTCGTCGGGGAGCCGCAAACGTCCTCTCTGGGCTCAGGTATGCGCAAACAACGCAGCACTGGGTGTGTCAATAGAGCAAGTGCGGCGAGATTGTGCTTCCCTCAGGTCATCCTGTCCCGATGCAGTTGTCATAGCAGGGCGACATGCTTGCCGAGTGCGGATTTCCTCTGTGGCGGGACGAGAGGTGCGCCGGTGCGCCTTCCGCTCACCTCTCGCCCGCTCCACAGGGAGGACGCTCTGGTCAAGCCGCAATCGTCATTGATTGCTGGACGTCCATGCCCAGCGGCCCCAACAACTCGGACCAGCGCAGGCCGACTCCCCAATGAGCCAGCCCTTACCAGCTGGCGCTGGCCCAGTTTGCGAGCCGTCAAGCGCGTCCCAGATTAATTCCAGTGTAGCATACTATTGTAACATTGGAGTAAATTTTCCGGCGAGAAAGGTAAATAATGTATGTGGAAACCGTTTGTTTTTGGCCATTTCAGCTATGCGCAGTTAGTTGAAATGCGCCCTGCTGCCCCGGGGCGCTCCGCCCGCCAACAAAAAGGACCCTCCCGCCCTGCAACTGCAGACGAGAGGGTCCATCGCTCTCACGACCGCCTAGTGGTAGTGCACCGTCAGCCTGGGACGCAGAGCCGCCTCGGCGTACTGGCCGCTGGCCAGGATCAGCGAGTTCGTGCTGCCGTCGCCGCGCAGCAGCACGCCATAGTTGGCCGTTGTTCCGTCCACCCAGGCCTGCACCAGGTCGGTCAGGTGGAAGGAATACCAGCGATTCGGGCCGCGCGTCATCAGGCTGTCGGTCGGTTCGCCGGCCCTGTCTCCGGGCGTGCCATTCCCGCCAGCCACTGCCCAGGGCACGCCGGCCAGAGCCAGATTCCAGCTCGCCTCGCCCTCGGCCCAGGGCGTTCGCACGGCGTAGGCGCTCAGGTTCAGATCGGCCCCGCTCCAGCCGGTAGCGTACAGGTCCAGCGTCGCCTCTTCGATCACCGCCCCCGCGGGAATGGCCGAGAGGTCAAAGGCCACCAGGCTCGCATTGGTCTGTTTGTAGCCCACTTTGAGCAACGGGTCGGCGCCATAGTTGGCCCCGGGAGCGTAGCGGTAGAGATAGGTATCGCGGCTGCCTTCCTGCAGCGCGACCCGGTGGGTGACATAGCCCGGGTAGCCCGGCACCGGCCGAACATAGACGGCATAGTCCACCGCCACCGCAACGGCCACGCCTGGATCGAACGGGCCCGCGTACCCCGCCAGAGCGGCAGCCGAGTTCATGCCCAGGCTGTTGTCCACCAGCGCGCCCAGTGCCGCCCCGCCGTAGCCGGCCGGTGACCAGGATGCTTCAGGCCCAGCCGCCGGCCCGGGCACATACTCGTCAAAGCTCACGTTGGCCGCGTCGTTGTAGACGGTGGGACTCGTCGGCGGCAGGCCATAGGCTCGCCCGGGGAACCCGCCGGCCGCGCGGTCGAACCAGGGATCGGAGAACTGGATGCCCGTGCCGTCGGCCAGCAGGCAGCAGGCCGCCACCCAGTGCCCGCCCACGCGCACCCACGACTCGCCCTGCTTCTGCCAGAATCCCAGTAGCAGCAGCGGCACGCCATTCTGCTTGACCGCTCTGTTCAGCATGGTGCTCAGCGAAGGCGCCTGGAGCGTCTCCACCTGGAACGCGGCGGAGGCGCCCTGCCTGGCCAGGTACTTGCCCAGGCCGTCCACCAGCGCCTCCAGAGACACGCCGCCAGCGCTCACGCCCATCCTTGCCGCGAGGTCCTCGATGAGCGGCGGCACGTTGTTCGGCGAATGATCGGCGTTGCCGCCGTATCCCGTGACCAGCGCGTACTTGGTGCCCAGCACGCTCTCGGCCTGGGCATCCAGGTACCACAGCACGTCTGCGGCCGCCGCAGGGCCAGAGTGCGTCCAGCCCGAGCCGGTCCAGCCGTTCTGCTGCATGCCAAAATCGGGCAGCCCGTGCGGCGCATAGTCGCTGTAGCCGGGCCGCGGGCAGGTGCCAGGGCCCGTGTCTGGAACCGGGGTTGGTTTGGGGCAGTTGTTGACCCTGGTGGTCTGCGACGCGCTCCCGGTCCAGGTAAAGCCATTCTCCGCCTGAGGCTCAATCCCCTCATCGTCTGGCTCCCCTCCAGGTTGAGGCTGCAGATCGTGTACCAGGAAAGCGTCGACGGTGTTGGTCACATCCCCGACCAGCGTCGACAGCGTGCCCACCTCCAGGTGCAGTGACAGCATCGTGTCGGCCGGCACATCTACCTTCCAGGTAACCAGTGGGTCACCGTAGGCACCAATGCCTCCCGTATCCGCCGACACAAAATACGTGCCCGCCGGCAGCGTATCGGTAACCAGCACGTCATGCAGCGTTACTTGCCCCGAATTGACCAGCGAGATGGTGTAACGGATGCGCCAGCCGCTGCACACCGGGTCGGCCAGGTCGGTCTTGGTCAGCCCGAGGCACACCTCGCTTACTATCGGTTCGGGCACTGTAACCGCCGCCCAACTGCCGACCGCATCAACCATATAGAGCGTCGGGGAGTACACCCCCGGGTCAAAGGTGTGGCTGGTGGACATGAACGAGCTTTCCTGCTGCAGGTTGGTGCGAGTGCCGTCTTTCCACCGCCAGCGGAACAGGTACGGGGGAATGCCGCCACTCACGCTGCCCTCGAAAGACACCTCGAGCGGCCAACAGCCGCTGCCGGGTTGTGCGGTGATGCTGGCCTCCAGCTCGTGGCCCAGCAGTTTGAACAGCATGGCCCGTCGGAACTGGTCGCGCGACTCGACGTCCAGCAGCCAGCCCACGTTGAACGGGAACAGCAGTTGATTGCCCTGGTTCTTGACGCGTTCGCCGGGCTGCGGCCAGACGATGGCATCGCGCATCCATCTCATGCCACCTTTGCTATCGTCCAGTCCTTCGGCATCGATGCGGTCATACTGAGGGTCGAAATTGAGCGCCGTCAGCAACGCGTCGCGGGCCGCCACCGCCGAGGCGCGTCCCTGAGCGAGGTCACCGCAATTAAAGGCGCCGGTCGGGTCGCTGCACTCGCACTGGGCGTTGCCGTCGCTGGCCAGGTTCACCACCTGGCGCAGCGATTCGTCCCAGCCGGTCAGATGGTAGTAGAGCGTAACGGGGATCCAGTCGAGGTAGACCGTCGTGCCCTCACTGGCGACCGCGCGCACCCGCACGCGCAGGCGGTTGATCTCTTCCGCCGTCCAGCTATGGCCCCAGGTGTTCGTCGGCCCGCCCAGGTAAAAGACGCGCTCGCCGCCAACCAGAGGGCCGGCCGAGTAACCGGTGGAGGTCCAGGTTGTCCCGTTATCCCAGGAGAGCTCGACCGCGAGCGAGCCGGTGCGCTGCGCTCCGGCGGTACGCCAGGCATCGAGGCGCACCTCAATGCCTTCCACTACCAATGCATCGGGCAGACCCAGGTTGTAGCCCCGGAACTGATGCCTCTGTCCGTGGACGGCACTGGCGGCGCCGCTGCCGTCATAAAAGGCATAGACCCCGTCGGCCCAGGCGCCACTCTCGTTGTTCGGTCGGTTCGTGTCGCTGACCGTGGCTCCGGACCAGAGGTCCCTGAGGCGATAGAAAGCGCAGGCCATCGGAGTGCCATGGCCAAAGTTGCCCAGCATCTCGATGTTGTTGATACGGGAGCGGATCTCGGTATAGTTGCCGCTCGTGATGACCACCGGACCCACTTCGCGCCGCGAAACGCGGTGGCCGAACTGGATGACCGTGAGCTCGACCGAACCGTCCTTGGGAAAGTTGGGGTCGTTGATGGCCAGGCGCAGACCGTTGATGGCGAGCTGCCAGTCGTCGATCGAGCGCGAGCCGTCGAGCAGGACGGCCAACTGCGTGGTTACACCGTCTGCCGCCTCGGGCTGTGCACCGGTCGGCGCCGCCGACACAGCCAGAGCGAGTCCGGTCGCCAGGACCGCCAGAACGGAGAGCGAGAAGAGGATCAACCACAGTGCCGAGTAGCGACGCGGCCTTGCCATGTGCAACCTCCGGGGCCCGGCTCAAGGCCGGCGGAATGGCGAACGCATCTATCATAAGTCCAAACGTGCGAGGTGTCAAGCTGAGGTACAACGAGAGTGTGGAAAAACCGGGCGAGAGATGGGAGCACCCTGGCGCCTGTGCTTGGTAGTGCCAAGACTCCGGGCAACTACAGACCTCGATAGGTTCGTAGTACAGGCTTTAGCCTGTCCCCACCCACTGACGCGGTGAGACCGTCCGGAAGGGGAGCGCTAAAGCGCAACTACGAACCTGTCGTTCGCGCTCCCTGGGCAGTTATTCCACACTCTCGGTACAACGTTATCACCAATGCGACCTGATGTTAACCCATAATTCACCATTCATACACTATTGCTTGGCTAGTTGGCTTCGCGACAATGGCACAATGCAGGCGCTGCCAGCGCTGGCAGATACTGGCGGTGCGCCTGGAGGTAGCACATGAACGTTCGCGGAAGGTATCCCCTGTGGGCAGCAGTGCTGGCGGTGGCCCTGCTGGCAGCAATGCTGCCGCGGCCGGCACTCTCGGCCGGGCCCCTCTACAGCTCGCCCCTCAAGCGCTTTGGTGCCGGGCTCAAGCCAGACCACGGCGAGATCACGGACTATGACGTCGGGGCGCTGCGCCTCGGCTGGTACTCGGACTGGAAGACGCGGCGCGATCCCCTGCGCCCGGGCGGCATCGACTATGCCCAACTGGTCTATGTCGAGAACGGCGCCATCGGCGCATCGCTCGACTCGCTCGCCGAGTACGCGGCGGCGAACCCCGGCTCGCTGTGGATGGTCGGCAACGAACCCGAGTCCGACGTTCAGGGTCGCAACACACCCCAGCAATATGCCCAGGCCTACCGCACGGTCTATACGGCTATCAAGAGCGGCGACCCCACCGCTCAAGTGGCCGTGGGCGGGGTGGTACAGCCCACCCCCTTGCGCTTGCAGTGGCTGGATCAAGTGCTGGCCAGCTACCAGCAGTTGTACGGAGCACCGATGCCGGTCGATGTCTGGAACATCCACGCCTACATCCTGCAGGAAGTGCAGGGCTCCTGGGGCGCGGGCATCCCGGTAGGCATCAGCGCCACCCAGGGCATGGTGTACGACCTGCAGCAGAACGACAGCCTGGCCGTTTTCCGCCAGCACATTGTGAACTTTCGCACCTGGATGAAGCAGCGCGGCCAGCAGAACAAGCCGCTGGTCATCAGCGAATACGGCGTGCTCATGCCGCCAGAGCACGGCTTTACGCCCGAGCGCGTCAATGCCTTTATGTGGGACAGCTTTGACTATTTGCTGAGCGCCAAAGACAGCGCACTGGGCTATGCGGCCGACGAGTACCGCCTCGTGCAACGCTGGATGTGGTACAGCATCAACGATGCGCCCTATGACGTCGAGACCGGGGCCGGCTACAACGGCCAGCTCTTTGACTGCCGCTACTCCACTTACCCCGGTGTGATGACGCTGATGGGCCTCAACTTTAAGACGTATACCGATGCCCTGGCAGCAGGCCTGCCTCCGCCTACGCGCACGCCCACCCCCACGGTCACGCGCACGCCGACAGCGGCCGCCACCGAGACGCCGCTCCTGGCCGCTACCGAGACGCCCGCCCCGACGGGCGTCCCGCCAGGCAGCCTGACCTACCGCATCCTGCAAAACGGCTTCCAGGGCTATGAAGGCACGACGGACACCTACATCTACCAGTACGCCCCGACCGCGAACTATGACGGCAGCGACCAGTTGCGGGTTGGCAGCAAGCAGATCTTTGCCACGCTGCTCCGCTTTGATCTGGCCCAGATTCCCGCCGACTCGAGCGTGGTGGCGGCGTGGATTGACTTGTTTGCCAGCGGCTGGGGTGGCTCCGCCGCAACCATCTCGGCCTATCGTGTCCTGCGCGGCGTGACCCACAGCGACGCCACCTGGAACCTTGCCGCCAGTGCCAGCCCGTGGGGGTTGCCTGGTGCCAACAGTGTAGGCACCGACCGCGGTGGCCAGCCAGAGAGCTCGTTCGACGCAACCACCGTGTTGCGCTGGTACACTTTCGACGTGACCTCCCTGGCACAGCAATGGGTTGAGGGTTCGCTGGCCAACAACGGGGTGCTGCTGCGCGGTGCCGTGCCCACATCGGCCGCGGTCTTTTACTTTGCCAGCGCCAACCACGGCAACGCCGCCCTCCGGCCGAGGCTGGTCATCGCCTACATCCCTGGCAGCGGCTCTGCACCGGAGCCTACCCCCCCGGCGATGCCGACCGCCACACCGCCACCGACAGCTACGCCGACGGTCACCACCCGGCCCACCGCCAGCCCCACTGCGACCAGCACCAACACGCCTGCGAGCACCCTGACCCCCCTTCCGGCGGCCACGCCAACCATGACCGTCCCGCCGGCGACAGCAACGCCCACAGCGACGTCAACCGCCACTGCGGTTCCCTCGCCCACGAACACGGCCACGCCTGCACCTACCGCGTCGCCCACCGTTGCGCCAACGGCCACCGCGACCCCGGGCACACCCGGGCAGCCGGTGACGGTTATCCTGCAGCAGGGCGCCAACGGCTATGCCGGCGCGTCCGATACCTACATCTACCAGTACCTGCCGACCAGCAATTACTCCAGCGCGGACCTCCTGCAGGTCACCGGCAAGAGAACGCACGCCTCACTGCTCAAGTTCGACCTGAGCACCATTCCGCCCGGCGCGCTGGTAGAAAGCGCCTCGCTCGAGCTCTATGCCGCTGGCTGGGGCGGAAACGACATTACCTTGAGCGTATATCGCATTCAGCGCGAGATGGAGCCCTCTGAGGCCACCTGGAACCTGGCGCGCGCCGGAAACCCGTGGGCCAGCCCCGGGTGCAACGGCGTGCCCGAAGACCGGAGTGAACCACCGGAGGCCACGTTCACCACCAGCAGCATCTATCGCTGGTACAGTATAAACCTCACCGCTCTGGCCCAGGAATGGGTCGGTGGTGCCACCACCAACAACGGGGTGCTGCTGCGCGCGCCGTTGAGCAGCGTCAGCGGCACCTTTTACTTTGCCAGCGCCCAGCACTCTTCCGCCAACCTCCGGCCGAGGCTTGTCTTGACCTACCGCTAGATTGACCTCCTGCCTCCGATTTGCCGATTCTGGACAGTTGGAGTATAGTATCTGTCG
>MWCV01000078.1 GCA_002070215.1 Chloroflexi bacterium ADurb.Bin180
CTGACCCCGACCAGCACGTCGGGGCGCCAGTAGGCAGAGCCTGTACTACGAACCTATCGAGGTCTGTAGTTGCCCGGAGTCTTGGCACTACCAGGCACAGGCGCCAGAGTGCTCCCATCTATCGCCCGGTTTTTCCACACTCTCGTACGCGCACCGTCGCCCGGGGCGCCCGGTTGGCGACGCTCGGCAGCGCCTCCAGTTCGAGTATACGGCGGCGGTCAGGGAGCGTCAACAGGCACCTTGCTGAGGCACTCCTGCACAGAAATGGCAAGCCTTGGCCAGCAACAGACTCGGACAGGCTCGTGGTACGGACTCTGACGACTGACGCCCCGCCTGCGGGCGGGGTCCACCTGTCCAGATGCGGAGCGCTGAAGCGCAACTAGGAACCCAAACAGGCTCATTATGCGGGCTCTGCCTTCGGCCGCCCCCTGCGACTCGTTCGTGCACCTCCGGCGGCTGTTCCACACTCCATTTCAGCCGCGCTGTTCGAGGGGACGCCTCAGTTGCCGACGAATACTGTCTTGCGCGCGGGGCGGGGAGCCTTGATCACCATGAATCGCAGCGGTTCAGAGCTCTGGTTGTACCAGCAGTGGAGAATGTCCTTCGGACTCTCCACCAGGGTTTCGGCGCCCACTTCCAGCTTTTCGTTGCCGATTTCGACCACGCCCTTGCCGCTCAGCACGTAGAAGGCAACATCGACCGGGGTGATATGCCGCTTGAGTGACTGCCCCGGCTGCAGCGTGATCACGTTGATCACCGCGTCGGCTGTGTCATAGACCTGGCGGACATCCACATTGTGCGCCGTCTTGAGAATCTCGGTATCGGACAGTTTCCTGGTTATCATTGGGTCTCCTTTCTTGATCAGCAAGTGCCTGTGCGCTGTAACTCGATACAGTCCTCACTGGCGTGGGGTTCCGCTGCGCGAGGCGGTACTCGCCCCGCAAAAACGAGCCGCCCTGGCCGAGATGGCCAGGGCGGCTGTGGTGTTCCCCGGAACCGGCTATTTCGGCTGCTTGCCAGGATGGAGCTTGGCAAACTTGGCCAGGAGCTGCTCCCTGGTTTCTACGTGCGCCGGGTCGGGCACGCAGGCATCCACGGGGCAAACCGCGGCGCACTGCTGCGTCTCGAAAAACCCCACGCACTCGGTGCACTTGGCCGGGTCGATAACCGAGTACTCGTCACCGTCGGTGATCGCATTGTTCGGGCACTCGGACTGGCACGCGGCGCAGGCGATGCAGTCATCCGTAATCTTGAAAGCCATCGAAATCCTCCTCCAACCTGAGTACTTTTCGCTTTCACTCCCGAGGCCCACAGCACCGCGCGGGCTGTTTGACACCTGCAGAAGCGAGCAGGCGCAAGTGTAACACGATTCGCCGGAGATGCAAAATGGCGCCGGCGGTTCCTGGCTCAGACGCGCTTGTCCGGGCCCTCGGCGGCCTTTTCGGCCTCGACCTGTTCGCCCTCCATAGTCACCAGCGCCGCGGCGAGCTGCTGGATGGCTCCGCGCTGTTTGCGGTAGAAATCGGACTCGCTCATCGCCAGGCGGTCGGCCACTTCGCGGATCTGCTTGCCCTGCACATAGCGCAGCTCGAGGATGTTGTAGACCAGCCAGGTATTAGAGGTATAGGTCCGTTCACCGGCCGGCCGGAGCCGCTCGATGCCCTGGTGCAGCACGGCGCGCAGAGCGCGGGCCGGCTGACCTTCGTTGTCGGCCAGGGTGCGGCGGACCAGACGCGTGCGGAGCAGCGGGCTGTCGGTCAGGCGCGGGCCGCCCCACAGGTTACGCAGGGCATCGCGCACCACCTCCGGGAAATCGGCCGCATAGACCGGGTTGCTTTCGAGCTTTTCCAGCCGTGGTGGAGAGGCAGCCCGCCGTTCCGTGCGCAGCCGCTGCAACTCCTCGATCTCTGGCTCGATCTGACGGAGGGCGGCAAAGACGTCCTGCTGCAGGTGCATATCCTCCAGCGCCAGCTCGGCCTGGCCCACATACCCGGCCACGGTAGCCAGTTCTTCCGGTGTGAGCATTGGCTGGCCGTTGGTGGCTTCCAGACCGAGGATGCCCAGGGTGGAGCCGCGCGCCGAATCGCGCAGGGGCAGCAACCAGCAGCCGTCGCGCAGACAAAAGTCGGCGTTGTGCAGCTCGCCGCGCGGCGCGGTGCGCTGCTCGAACTGGGGCAAGAGCTCGTGCCAGTCCATTTCTTTCAGAAAGCGGTCGGCCACTTCACGCGGGCCGCAGTAGACGCGCACTTCGAGCGCGCCTTCCTGCATAGCCACCACGAATCCGCTGCGCACGCGCAAGAGCTCGCACAGGGCAATGAGCACGTTCTCCAGCAACTGCTGCAGGTCGCCGCTGGTCAGCAGGCGCGTGTCCAGCTTTTCAATCCAATCCACCTGTTCGCGGTCCTGGCGGTAGATCAAGCGGTCGATGTACGGCTTGGCCTTCTCGATGAGCACCTGGAAAAGCACAATGCCGATGATGGTGGTAAAGATGAGGGCCGTATCGCGCGGCAGCCCCAGGATGGCTTCGACTTTGGGCACCACCAGCATCAGCGCCAGAATGGCCGAGCCCAGTAGCGGCACGCGCAGCACATAGTGCACCAGGTTGTGTTTGATGACGCGGTCTGGAGTGAACACGCCCTGGTAGGCCACAGTGTAGGCGCTCACCACCGTCATCACGGCCACGGCGACGTTGCTCAGCAGGGCCAGGGCCAATAACCAGTTTGGCGTCAAGCCGTGGTACACCGGTTCGAGCTGCGAGTAGGGAAAGACGCCCAGAGCGGGAGCGAGGATGGCCACGGTGAGGTAGGACATCCGCCGACGCGAACTGGTGGTCAGCGAACGCTGGCGGGCGCGAAAGACGTTGAACACCGCCAGGGCCACTGTGCCAAAGAAGAACAGGGCAAAGGGCACGAACAACGGACCGCCGACCAGGCGCGCTTGGGTAGGGCCGTGCACCTCGTAGGTGGCCACGAGCTCACTCACCGCCACCAGCACTACAGCGACCAGGCCCGCCGCATAAGCCAGAGCCACCGCCACGCGGCGGCGCCGCGATGGCGAGCCAGTGGTGGCCAGCAGTGCGTCGGAAAAGTGCAGGCAGGCCGCGGGAACAAAGGCAATGCCCAGCCACTGAAAGCGCAGCCAGGCCAGGGTAGCCTGCGCAGAGATGACATTGCTCACCACCACGTCAGCGGCATAGACGATGGTGACAAAGGTGAGCAGGGCCGAAAAGGCCTGGGCCACGGGGCTGCGCAGGTTGTGCGTCAGAATGTAGGCCAGCAGCGAAAAGCCGATGATGACGTTGGCCGACGCAAGGACCAGGTCGGCCAGAATGAGGGTGGCACTCAGCCAGTTGCCGGGTATCGAAAGGGGCATAGCGCTAGACCCGCAGCACGAACCAGAGCACAAAGTAATAGACGATCACGCCGCCAAAGGTGAGACTGTCCACCCGGTCGAGCATGCCGCCGTGGCCGGGAATGAGGTTGCTCGAGTCCTTTACGCCCACCTGGCGCTTGACCAGCGACTCGGCGAGGTCGCCGAACGTCGTCCCTACCGAGAGGACCAGGCCCAGCAGCAAGCCCTGCCAGACGGGCACGTGCACAAAGCAGCCGGCGATGGCCGTGGCCATCGTGCCCGCGGCAAAGCCAGCGATGGCCCCCTCGCGGGTCTTTTTGGGGCTGACGTGGTGGAAAAAGCTGTGCTTGCCCAGGTTGACGCCGACGAAATAGGCCGCCACGTCCGTGGCCCAGGTGCCGGCCAGGAGGAGCAGCGTCCATCCCAGGCCGTCGGGCAGGTTGCGCAGGAGAATGAGGTGCGAGAGCAGTCCGCCCGCATAGACCGCGCCGGTGATGGTGAGCGCCCAGCCGGTGAGAAAGCCATCCATCTCGCGACGCAAGATGGACCAGACCATCGGGGCGGCGATCAGCGCGACCAGGGCCGGCCGCCAGAGCGCCCAGGCCGGGTGCCAGGCGTCGAGCATGAGCAGGGCGATGAGGGCCAGACCGACGCCAGTGTAAGGCTTGAAACCGGCCTGGCGCATCAGGGTCAGAAACTCGTAGCCAGCCACCAGCGCGACGAGCGTGACCAGTGCGGCAAAGGGCAGCCCGCCCAGATAGCATGCACCCAGCACGACAGGGACCATCACTGCCGCACTGAGGACGCGCTCTTTGAGCACAGCCAGCAATCCTTTCCGGGAGGAGCCAGAGGCGCTGCTGCTCGGCCCCCCGTTCACGATGCGCCCTTGACCGTGTCGGGGGCCGCGGCTGGCAGGCCGCCGAACTTGCGCGTACGCGAGGCATAGGCCGCCAGGGCCTGATACAACTCGTCGCGGCCAAAATCGGGCCAGTAGACGGGGGTAGCGTAAAACTCGGAGTAGGCCGCCTGCCAGATCAGAAAATTGCTCAGGCGCATCTCGCCGGCGGTGCGGATGACCAGGTCCGGGTCGGGCTGCCCCGCGGTGTACAGGCGCTGCGCGATGGCGGCCTCAGTGATCTCGTCAGGCGGCAGGCCTTCCGCCACCATGCGGCGCGCGGCGGTAACGATCTCGGCGCGGCCGCCATAGTTGAGGGCAATGTTGACCGTCAGGCGGTCGCCCGAGGATGTGGCGGCCAGGGCCGCGCGCACCTTCTGCTGCAGGTCGGGCGGCAGGCGGTCCAGCGAGCCCAGGTGGTGCAGGCGCACGCCGTTTTTGCGCAGGCCGTCCACCTCGTGTTCGATCACCTGCGAAAGCAGTCCCATCAGCCCGCCCACTTCGTCGGCCGGGCGAGACCAGTTCTCGGTGGAAAAGGCGTAGAGGGTGAGAACCTTGATGCCGAACTCGACACAGGCCTCCATCACGCGGCGGATGGCCTCGGTTCCGGCCCGGTGGCCGGCCAGGCGGGGCAGGCCGCGCTCTTTGGCCCAGCGGCCGTTGCCGTCCATGATGATGGCCACATGCACCGGAACACTGGCGAGCTGCGGCCCATCCTGACGCATCGGGTCTAGACCTCCATGATCTCCTGCTGCTTGTTCTTGCCCAGTTCTTCCATCAGGGCAACGTACTTGTCGTGGATCTCCTGGAGCTTGTCGCGGCCGCGGTGGAAATCGTCTTCGGTGATCAGCTTTTCCTTCTCAAACTCGCGCATTTCTTCCTGCTGATCGCGGCGGATGTTGCGCACGGCGATGCGCCCCTCCTCCACGCGGCGGCCCACCAGCTTGCTCAGGTCGCGCCGACGCTCTTCGGTCAGTCGAGGGATGGGCAGGCGGATAACCACACCGTCGTTGTTGGGCGTGAGGCTCAGGTCCGACTTCATAATTGCTTTCTCGATATCGCCGATAGAGCTTGGGTCCCAGGGGCGGATGACCAGCAGGCGCGGTTCCGGGGCAGAGATGGCGGCCATCTGGTTGAGCGGAGTCGGCGTGCCGTAATAGTCCACACGCAGGCGCTCGACCAGAGCCGGCGAGGCGCGGCCGGTGCGCAGGCCCATCAGGTCCTCGCGCAGGGACTCGAGGGCCTTGGTCATTCGGCTTTCGGATTCTTTCAAGATGTCAGCGAGCATGGTTACCCTCCGGTACTCGGTGTCGCGGCGTCCGCTCTAGCTCAGGCGGCTAGCGGCTCACCAGGGTGCCGATCGGCTCTCCGCAGACCACTCGCTCGATGCTGTCAGCGTCGGCGAGCCTGAAGACGACGATAGGCAGATCATTGTCCATACACAAAGAGAGAGCGGTGCTGTCCATCACCTTGACGCCCATGTTGAGGGCATCGATGTAGGTGAGGTGGTCAAAGCGTTTGGCGTCCGGATGGACCATCGGGTCCTTGTCATAGATACCGTCGACCTTGGTGGCTTTGAGGAGCACGTCGGCCTCGATTTCCATCGCCCGCAGCGCGGCCGCGGTGTCGGTGGTAAAGTAGGGGTTGCCCGTGCCGGCGCCAAAGATGACCACGCGGTCCTTGTCGAGATGGGCGATGGCGCGGCGCCGGATGTAGGGTTCGGCCACGGCGCGCATCTCGATGGCCGTCTGAGCGCGGGTAGCCAGGCCGCCGCGTTCCAGGGCATCCTGCATGGCCAGGGAGTTCATCACCGTGGCCAGCATGCCCATATAGTCGGCGGTGGCCCGTTCCATCCCCCGTCTCAGGCCGTTGATGCCGCGCCAGATGTTGCCGGCGCCGATGACGATGGCGATCTGCACTTCGAGGTCGTGCACGCGGTGGATCTGGGCGGCGATGGCTTCAACCGTGGGGACATCGATCCCCCAGCCAGCTTCGCCGGCCAGTGCCTCCCCGTTGAGCTTGATGAGGACCCGGTTATACTTGGCTTTGGCCATCTTTACCCCCCGCGATTCGTGATCGAGCGAACCGGGGGAACTATTCTTCCCCCAGCTCGATTCGCGCAAAGCGGCGCAGCACGATGTTCTCGCCAGTAGCGGCGATGCGCTCGTGGATCAGGTCCTGGATGGTCTTGGATTGATCCTTGACCCAGAGCTGGTTGAGCAGGCAGACCTCGGCATAAAAGCTCTTGAGCTTGCCTTCGATGATCTTTTCGAGCACCGCCTCGGGCTTGTTCTGGTCGGCCATCTGGGCGCGGTAGACGCGCTTTTCGCCTTCGACCACCTCGGCCGGCACATCCTCTGGCTTGAGATAGGTCGGGCGCGCCGCCACAACCTGCATGGCGATCTCGTGAGCCAGCGTCTTGAACTCGGGCGTGCGGGCCACAAAGTCGGTCTCGCAGTTGAGCTCGACGATCGAGGCGGACTTGCCCAGGTGAGAGTAGGCCTCTACCAGGCCTTCCTTGGCCACCCGGGTGGCCTTCTTGTTGACCACGGCCAGGCCCTTTTCGCGCAGCAGCTCCTGGGCCTTCTTGGGGTCGCCCCCGCACGCTTCGAGGGCCTTTTTGCAGTCGAGAACGCCGGCGGCGGTCTTTTCGCGTAGTTCTTTGATCATTTCGGGAGTGATGGTCATTTGGATCACCTTCTTGGGATAGGGTACAGGAGGTCGGATGCGCGCCGCAGGCGGCTGCACCCGGCCTCCCGAACGTTCGTCAAATGAAACCGGTTCGCAGACTAGGCTGCTTCTGGCCCGGGAGCCAGGATGCTGGGATCGATGCCCGCCAGCAGCGGGTCCACGTTCTCGTCGACCGCCGGGGCGGGGGCGGCATCGACGTCGGGCTTTTCTGGCGCGACGGCCATCTCGGCGGCGGCGCCGACCGCGGCGGCCTTTTCTTCGCTCGCTTCGGCCGCGGCCTGCTCTTCGGCCATATTCACGCCGCGCAACTGCTGACCTTCGTTGATCGCGTCGGCCATCTTGCCGCTCACGAGCTTGATGGCGCGAATGGCGTCGTCATTCGAGGGGATGACATGGTCGACCGGGTCGGGATTGCAGTTGGTATCGACCATTGCCACCACCGGGATGCCCAGGGTGTTGGCTTCTTTGATGGCGATGGCTTCGCGGGTCACGTCAACCACGAACAGGGCGCTGGGCAGGTAGTACATATTCTTGATGCCGCCAAAGCGCTGCTGCAGCTTGATCAGCTCGCGCTCGCGCCACATCGCTTCCTTCTTGCTGAGCTTGGACCACTCGCCGAGCTGCTTCTCCTTCTCCAGCTCGAGGAGGCGGTTGGCACGCGTGCGCATGGTGCGAAAGTTGGTCAGGGTGCCGCCCAGCCAGCGGTTGGTCACATAGGGCATGCCGCAGCGGCCGGCCTCGGTGGCCAGGTTGTCCTGGGCCTGCTTCTTGGTGCCAACAAAGAGCACCGTTCCGCCCTCGGCGGTGGCGTCGCGCAGGAACGCATAGGCGTCTTCGAGCAAGCGGATGGTCTGCTGCAGGTCGATGATATGGATGCCATTGCGCTCGGTAAAGATATAGCTGCGCATCTTGGGGTGCCAGCGGCGGCTGCGGTGACCGAAATGCACGCCGGCTTCGAGCAGTTCCTTCATCTGAACTACGGCCATGGGGAAACTATCTCCTTTTTCGTTTTGTTCTTCCGTTCCCTTCATCCCCTGGTGGAGCCCTCCAAATGGAGTGGCACGCCGCCCGAGTCCAGGAACGTGTTTGGTAGTTGCCTAGCCAACCAGCGATTGTAGCAGAAATGCCGCGATTAGGCAAATCGAATCGAACGAGAGTGTGGAAAAAGCGGGCGAGGGATGGGAGCACCCTGGCGCCTGTGCCTGGTAGTGCCAAGACTACGGGCAA
>MWCV01000079.1 GCA_002070215.1 Chloroflexi bacterium ADurb.Bin180
TAGCGCTCGTCAATGGTCATCTGTTCGTCTTCCGGCATGGTCCCCTCGGTGACATTATCATTTGAGTGAACCATACCATCCTAGTGACATTTTAGCTGATAGAATACGTGTACTTGACGGTTTGATGGATGTGGGGTAAGGTTGCCGCGAGGACCGGGAGTCACTATGAAGATGATTGTAGGACAAATGTCGACTGAAGCATCGATTGACCAGATCATTCGTCCCCCTACTCTGACCAAAGCAGTGGCCGCCAACCTGCGCGACGCCATTCTGCGCGGCAAGCTGGCGCCCGGCCACGCGCTGCGCGAGGAAGAGCTCAGCAGCAACATGGGCGTGTCTCGCGGCACGGTGCGTGAGGCGCTGCGACTGTTGCGCGAAGAGGGGTTGGTGGAAGTATTCACCCATCGCGGCGTCTATGTGACCCAGATTTCGTGCGAAAAGGCCCACGAGGTTTATACCCTGCGCGCCCTTCTCGAGCCTTACGCGGTGCGCGTGGCCCTACAGCGGCATGCTTACCGCCCCCACGACCTGGCTCAGCTGCAAGAGACCGTGCACAAGCTGGGCGAATACGAGCGGTTGGGCGACATCCTGTCCGAGATCAGAACCGATCAAGAGTTCCACACGCAAATCTGCGCTCCATGCAAGCACCAGCTGCTGCTGAGCATCCAGGAGAGCTTGCAGTCGCTGATGAGTCTGTTCATGCTCAGCACCAAGATCTACCACGCTGATCCGTACAACAACGAGGAACAGCACCAGGAAGTACTCGACGCGCTGCTGACCGGTATTCCGGAGCGCGGCGAAATGGTCCTGCGACAGCACATCGAGCGGTCCGGCGAGTCGCTGCTGAGACGCATCAAGGAAGTGACCGCGGCCCAGAGCCCGGTCTAGGCGGGACGCCCCCCACTTTCGCCGCGTCGTCGTAGAACCTCATCTTCCTCCCCTGAGTAGCAACCACTTTGACCACACTCACCCTGTTGTAGCCACCGCGCCCGGTGTTTGACGAGGGAGCCCCACTCAGACCACGGAGCACGTCCTGAGCCGGAGCAGGTCCCGCGTGCTGATCATCACTGCCTCGCCCATTCGCTCCATTGCCGCAGGTCTCGCGGCCGCGACACCTGCGTCAATTCGTGGCGGTCAGTACGGCATGGGGATGATCTTCAAGCGCGGACGCAGTTGGCGCTGGCCAGCCCGTATGGCAGGCTGTGCCTGGGGTCGGTGAACACGACCGCTGCCCACACCCTGGCCAATCCGCCGGGCGGCCAGTGCCACGTCGCTCATGGAGTATCTACCGTGGTGCCGCTGGCGCCCCTACTCGAGCTCAATTCTGCCGCGGCACCCGCGCGCTGCGCTAAAGTGGCTGTGACATCGGGCGCGTCGCGCGGACGCACTGCCGGGGAGACGCCGCAAAAGGGCGCGGCGCAGCGGCGCTAGCTGGCGCACGACGGTGGGATTCCCGGCGGGTTGCGCGAGCCGGGCGTCCCCGCCGACGCCATCCCGGAGATGGCAAAAGCGGCCATGAACGTGACCCGCTTGCTCAAGAATAATGTGCGGGACCTAGCGCCTGCCGATGCCGAGGCCATCTACCGCGCCGCGTACCAGAGAGAGCGCCCCGAGGCGCTTCCCCTCGAGCCGTCTTCTGCGCAGGGCGGCTTTACAGATCGCCCTGCGCACTGTTTTTATGTCCTGCGCCGCCAAAGATGCCCCACTGTTCAGGGAACCAGCCGGCGGCGCCGGCGGGTTGCGCTACCTTCTAGAGCGCACCCCGTCGTTGATTGGCCACTTCGAGCACACGTTTCCAGCTCTTGAGGAACATGCTGCGGAAGAGCTCGACCGGCCCGAACTCTTCGTACTCTTCCACTCGCAGGCCATCGTCGAGATATCCCCGCTTGAAATCAGGCAGCTTGTCCGTCAGCTCTTCGATCACGTAGTGGGGCACGGGATTGAACAGCCGCTCGACAACCGGAGGATCCGACTCGATTAGCTTGTCGGCGGTCCCCTGCCAGTTGATGGTGACCACAGCGTCGCCGCCGACCATCTCGGTAAAATGCTGCAGCCCCCGAGCGCCGCCGCCGATCAGGGTGACGTGATAGCCGCGCTCCTGGATGAGTCGATAGACCTTGCGGGCGACGGCCAGTCCCGCCTGATAGAGCACATCTCGGGAAATCACGATGTTTTCCCTTTGCACGTACTCCTGCAGGTACTGGTCATAGATACCGGCGATGTGCGACAGGTAGACCGTGGGTTTCTTACCGCTCCTGGCGCGCACCTGCTCGTGCAGCTCGCAGAAAGAAATGGCCTGCCCCACGCCGAAAACCTCGGTTGCATTGATCGGCGTGTCTTCGGCGATGAGGGTCTCCATCGCCGTCAGACCCGCGGCCGTGCAGGGGATCTTGATGCAGACATTGGGCGCCATAGCGCGGTGCAGGCGACCCTCGTGAATGATCACCCGAGGATCGTGCTCATGGATCGGATCCCCCTGGATGCTGACGTATCCGTTCTGGCGCGGTTTGGCGTCGTAGAGCGGACGGAAGATGTCGGCGATGCCCTTGACCAGCAGGCGCTGCAGAACGGCTTCCGCTTCACTGTCATCCTTGGATTCGCGGATGGCCTGGTCCAGCAGATTCAGCGCATAGGGCCCCTCGGTGGGGTGATCGATCATTTTCTGGCAATAGGATGGATTGCAGGTACAGCCCAGCGCGCCCGCGGCGATGGCCAGTTTCGCTTCCTCGCGGGTGGGATTGTTGACCCAGAACACGGTCGGCGTTAGCTTTTCTACGCGGTGGAAATACCCTTCGGTCATAGCAGCTCGCTCCTTTGTGCGGTATTCAGTCAGCGTCGGTGAGCGCTCTGGTGGCGCGCCCGCTTCATTTTCCCTGTTCCAGCACGCGCTTGAGGTACTCGACTCCCAGGCGCGGGCTCGACAGTACAGGGAGGCCTGTCTCGGCCGTGACCCGCGGGGCCAGCCGGGCCATGGAGGCCTGCGCCAGAACCAGCGTGTCCGCCCATTTCCCCACCTCTTTCGCCTTTTGCACGACCATGTCGTCATGGCGAGCTTTTTCACCAGTCATCAGCAGCTCAAAGGCGCCGGAGGCCAGGCCGGCTTTGGTCTCGACCGACTTATTCAGCGCCGCGGCCTTTTCGTCGATCAGACCGATCACCGGGTCGAGCGTCGTGGGCACCGTGGCCAGCACGCCAATGCGTGAGCCGACGGTAGCCGCTTTCTCGGCCATGCCCTCGTCGATCTTGACGATGGGAATGTTGACGATTTGCCGTGCGGCATTCATGGTCGGGCTCAGCGAAGAACAAGCATTGAAAATGGCGTCCGCGCCCATAGCCTCCGCGGCCAGGGCGTAATAACACATCCGGCGAGTCACCACGGGCGTGATGTGGCCTACTTCTCTCACCTGCGCCAGCATCGTGTCTTCGACGATGTGGGTCAGGGCTACATCCGGCAGCAGCTCGGCCATCAAGTCCAGGATCATGCGCTCACGCTCGATAAAGACGAAACTCGTATGCAGTACCACGACCTTCTTACCCATCGAACCCTCCTCAGCCAAGTTGATTTCGTTGTTACGCTTGGGCCGCGCCTGGCGCGGTGCCGCTGCGTTTTCAAACGGGTTCGCGACCCGTTCTGTCACTGGTCTCTCCCTGCGCCACGCCGTCGGCGCGCTACAGCAGCCGCCCCGTGGCATCAAACGACAGGGGTTGGGTTTGGCCCAGTACCTCGATATCACAACGCCCGCCGAGCTCGGGCAACAGAGCGGTAGAGACTGACAAGTACTCCAGGTCGCGCGTGTTGTGAGTACGCATCAGCCGCGCCTGCTCTGGCGGCACGGCGCCAATCATGCTCAAGGCAAACTGGATAGCCTCGCGGTCCGTGGCGGCCACCACCGGCAGGTAGGCTTGCTCCGGGCAGCTCGAGGCGATGGCATTCTCGTACATCGCCGCCTGGTCGATCTTGTCCGCCAGCTTGCGCGTCACAACGTCGGCCAGTCCCACCCCGAGGGCATTGCCGCGACTGGCCGCGGTCAGATCGCGCACCACGATGCGGCGGATCCGCGGCGCCAACGGCTCGCATGTGCCCGAGATACGGATGCGGCCTATGACCTTGGTGTCCAGGCCGGTACCGCTGATCTCCTTGCCCATCTCATCGACTACCAGCACATCGAGCTCGCCACAGGGCAGCCCGGGAGTGAGGGCCTGTGCTTCGCGCAGGAGCTGACGCTCGGTCTGCTCCATCTGCGCGGGCTCCACACCGACGACCCGTGCCACCCGATGATGCGCGTCTTCGAGCACGGCCAGACCAAAGAGGATCCGACAGTGGCTCAGAACGACCTGGCCCACGGCGGGCACTACCCTGGCCATTCCCAGATGCAATCCGTGGCTATGAACGCTGGCCGCGCCGGCGCACTTGCCCAGGCCCACGGCCATCATCTTGAGCAGCCCGCTCTCCACTTCCCCCACAAAATCGGTGTGGGGCTTGACCCGGTTGACGACGATGATTCCGTCCGCCTCGGCGGCCGCGCGGTCCACCCATACCGGAACGCCCTCGGCGGTCTCTCCCAGATGGATCACTTCCAACGACGAAACGATGGTGCAGCCGACGCTGGACTCGGTGATACCCAGCGACTCGAGTACCTCGACCTGCCCCTCGGCCGAGGCGCCGCCGTGAGAGCCCATCGCGGGGACGAGAAAGGGGACGGCGCCAATGCCCTTGAGTCTGGCCACCAGCGCGGCGAGGAGAACCGGGTACTGCGCGATGCCGCGGCTGCCGGCGGTGATGGCAATATGCATGCCGGGCCGAACACACCCCGCCAGGGCATCGACGCGGGCGGCTACCTCAACCGCCACGTCCACCTCCGCCGGGGCGGGCAGCCTTTGGCGGATGGGAGTCAATTCCGGAAAGCGCATTGCTGGTCTCCTGAGATCGCACCGCCGCTCGACTCGAAAGCGCAGTGGCGGCCGTGATTTCCTGTCCTTTGTAGTACAATTGTACAAGATTGTCAAATCGAGTTCGCGGCCCTGTGCAACCGCCTGTGCGCGCTCTCTTCTCACTCGTTTGTCATCTTGCTGTCGCGGCGGTATGCTACCGACCAGCGCGGGCATCGCCGGTCGACGACCGCCCGACGCCGCGCAATCTGACCCGAGGAGCCTATCCATGTCAATTCGGCAAGGTTCTGGCTCTTTTCGCGGTTCGTTTCTAGCTCGGGCTGCTCTCGCCGCGCTACTGATCGCCGTGGCTGTGACAGCGCTGTCCACTCCGCGCTCCTCCGCCGCAACCGGCGCTGTGATCTACCGCGTGCGCATCCCCATCGTCACCGGCCCGCGCCGCGCGCCGCCCCCTACCACGGACCAGAACATCGATGCCGCCGTGGCAGCCGGCAACCTGACGCCCGAGACCGGCCTGCTCTACAAAGTCTACTCGGCCTTTGGCGATCCCCGTCTGCCGCCCCAGTTCCGCGGCGATGATTCCCGGGTGGTCGACTCGCACGCCCTGGAGCGCGCCCAGGCGTCGTGGGCCACGCTCAGCGCTCCCACGCGTGAGGCCTTGCGCCCGTTCCTCACCCCACCGATATTCGCCGGGAGCTGGTACGACCTGCGCTACAACACCAATTCGACCACGTCTGCCCCTCCCGCGGCGGACGCGTCTGCCGCCGCGCCCTATCCCAACTGCTCCGATGTCAATCGCGTCGAATGGGCCTCCGACGTAGGCCGGGTGGCCCACGTCAAGATCTGGTGGCCGCGCGGCAAGGTCGATTGGGCCGACATCGCCCGTACTCTGCTGGGTCAGATGGACAGCGAGATCTGGCCCGACCTCACCGCACTGATGGGCAAGCCGCTCGAGGACGGCGATTCCCCCTGCGGCGGCGATGACTCGCGCCTCGACATCTACCTCGCGCCTATCGCGCGCTCACAAGAGGTCTCTCTATCGCCGCCGGGCTGCAAAAAGACTCCCGGCTATGTCGTTTTTAATCCCACCGCCCCGTTCGATACTCTGGCGCACGAGTTTATGCACGCCATTCAGGACGGCTACAACACCACCGCCGGCTGCGTCTATTCGGCGGACAATGCCTGGCTGTGTGAGGCCACCGCGATGTGGGCGCAGGATTATGTCTATCCATCTACGAACAAGGATCACTATACCGCTGAGTGGTACCTCAAGGACCCGTCGCTCAAGCTGAGCCTGAAGAACGACCAACACGAATACGGCGCCTATGTCTTTCCGCTGTTCCTGGCGCGCAGCGGGTCCCCCACGGTGATCCGCACCATCTGGGACAACCTCACCAAGACCAACGCGCTGCCGGGCATCGATCAAGCCGTGTCCGGCGGCCTCGAAAAGACCTGGCCGCGCTTTGTCTCCTACGCCTGGAACCGTCCGCCCTATGACTATTTCAAGCAGTGGGACAGCCTGGCCACGCCTGCCGCCGAGACCACGGTGGAGGTCAACCTGGCCGGCGCCGGCCTGAAAGAGTTCGATGCCGGCCCGACCGAGCTGCCGATCCTCAGCGCCAACTATTATCATTTCAAGTTCACCGACACGAAGGTGCGCTCGGTGGCCTTCTACAACGGCTGGTCGTACAAGGTGGTCAAGCGCGACGCGGGCCATGGTATGGGCACGGCCTACTTTGCCGACGCCGCCACCGCCGAGGAGAAGAAGGGCGCTTCGGTGCAGGCCTATATCAAGATCAACGGCACCTGGCGCTTTGAGAACAACTGGATCGACCGCGGCGTGGTCACCTACTGCCTGGACAAGCAAGACGAGCGTATCGAGGAATTGCTCGTGATGTATGGCAACTTGGCCTTTACGCCCGACGGCTACTCGGTCAAGCCCGCCGGCGAGCGCCCCAAGCTGGTCGCCTCGAACATGGGCTGCTACAAGTGGACCGGCAACATGGTGATGGAGCAGCAAGAAGGCGCCGCCAGTGGCCGCATCAGTACCATTTGGCGCCTGGAGGTGCCCGATTTGGTCTGGGAATGGATCGAGAGCGGCAGCAACGACGGCCCTGCCTTTGGCTACACGCTCAAGCAGGGCACACTACGCTGGAGCATTGCCGACGGCCCTTGCGGCTGCGAAGGCATGACCCACGGCAGCGGCTCCGTGGCGCTGGTGCCGATCCATGGCGCGGCCACCCTGGTCAGCGGCAACTTTATCCTCAGCGGCGGGCTCTACCGTCGTATGTCCACCAGCTCGGCCGACACATCCAGGATTAGCTATACCGACTGCGGCGAGCCGCGGGAGTCGCCGCTGCCCTTTAACTGGGGCGTGATCACCCTGACCGGCCCAACCCTGACCGCGATGGTCTGCTCAAGGGCGCTTACGACCTCGGCCTGGACGACTCATCGGTGTGGACCTGGGACATGAAACCGGAGATCGAATAGGTCCGCCGTAAACACGGCGCCCATTCGGCCAGAGAGTGTGGAACAACCATAGGTTTGTGCTCGCCGCAGGTCTTTGCACCACTGTGCAGAGGCGTCAGACGCCGCTCTTCTGGTTTGTAGTTGCCGAAGGTCTCTGCACTACTGTGCTGAGGCGCTTTAGCGCTCCGGATTCGGACACGCTGAAGCGTGAACTACGAACCGATAGCAGCAGCCATGGCAGGTTGTGGTTGTCGCGAAGCTTGGTGGTTCTCCGCAGAGGCGCCCTAGTGCTCCCTATTGGGGCAGGCCTACCGCGTCCGGCAGATCTTTGGCCTGCTCATTCCACACTCTCGTCGGTCCGGGTGTTGTGCCAACACATTGTATCCACCCCATGGTCCCAGCTGAACAGCCACTTTGTCCAAGAGTATGGGGATGGGTGCGCGGATGCTGTCATCAACTTCCGGCAACTGGCGCTTGAGACTGGCGAACGGGGTTTCGTAACCCAAGGAGGAATGCTCTCTGACGTTGTTGTAGTAATAGATATAGCCCATGGCCTCACTGAGGAGGCTTTGATCGTTGTGGATGTGGGTGACCCGTGGGATGTAGAACTCGTCGTC
>MWCV01000080.1 GCA_002070215.1 Chloroflexi bacterium ADurb.Bin180
TGGTGCAGATCTTTCCGGCCAAGCACTTTGTGACCGACAAAGAAAAGATCGGTGCGGCCCTGGAGGCCATCGAGAGTGAGCTGCAAGAGCGACTGGTCGACCTTCGGCGGCAGGACAAGCTGCTTGAAGCGCAGCGTCTGGAGCAGCGAACGCATTATGACATCGAGATGATACGTGAGGTCGGCTACTGCTCGGGCATCGAGAACTATTCCCGCCATCTCTCCGGCCGCGCGCCAGGCCAGCAGCCCTGGACCCTGCTGGACTATTTCCCTGACGACTATTTGCTGATCGTCGACGAGTCGCACATCACCCTGCCTCAGGTGCACGGCATGTTCAACGGCGACCGGGCCCGCAAAGAAGTGCTGGTCGATTTCGGCTTCCGCCTGCCCTCTGCCCTGGACAACCGCCCGCTCAAGTTCGAAGAGTTCGAGGGGCACATCGGACAGGTCATCTACACCTCGGCCACTCCCGGGCCGTACGAGATCGAACACTCGCAGCAAGTGGTGGAGCAGATCATCCGTCCCACCGGCCTGATCGATCCCGAGATCATCCTCCGGCCAACCAAAGGGCAGATCGATGACCTGCTGGGCGAGATCAACGGCCGCGTAGCGCGCGGTGAGCGCGTGCTCGTGACTACCCTGACCAAGCGCATGGCCGAGGACCTCGCTGACTATCTGGCCGAGGCCGGGATCAAGGTGCACTATCTTCACTCCGAGATTCAGACCCTGGAGCGAGTCGAGATCCTGCGCGACCTTCGTCTGGGTACTTACGACGTCGTCGTGGGCATCAACCTCCTGCGCGAAGGCCTGGACTTGCCGGAGGTGTCGCTGGTGGCGATTCTCGACGCGGATAAGGAAGGCTTCTTGCGTAGCAAGAACTCACTCATCCAGACCATCGGTCGGGCTGCACGCCACATCAACGGCCAGGTGATTCTCTATGCCGATACGGTCACCGACTCGATGCGCCTGGCCATGGACGAAACGGCGCGCCGCCGGCAGATCCAGATGCAGTACAACCAGCAGCGCGGCATCATCCCCACGAGCATCGTCAAGGATATCCGCGACCTCACCGACCGCGTGCGCTTGGTGGCGGAAGAAAAGGCGGAATACAACGTCACCCGGTCCATTCCGAGGGATGAAATCTTGCGTCTCACCACCGAGCTGGAGGCCCAGATGAAAGCGGCGGCGGCCCGCCTCGAGTTCGAGAAGGCCGCCCTGCTGCGTGACCAGATCCTGGAGTTGCGCAACGGCCTGCAGGATGAGAGCCTGCCGGAATGGGAGCGAGTGCGCCGAGCGGCCAATCCGCCGCGGCGGGGCGGGTCCGGTTGACCCATCAGCCGCCGTGCCAGCAGGAGGGGCAGGCCGGGCTGC
Source organism: Chloroflexi bacterium ADurb.Bin180 (assembly GCA_002070215.1). Taxonomy (NCBI): domain Bacteria; kingdom Bacillati; phylum Chloroflexota; species Chloroflexi bacterium ADurb.Bin180. The sequence goes on from MWCV01000080.1 coordinate 1,371, forward strand.
CCTCCTATCTGCGTCTGTATCGCAGCGGGGAACTGCAGGCCCGCATCGAGCGAGCCCGACTCGTGCTGCGCCACTGCATGCTCTGCCCGCGAGAATGTGGCGTCGACCGAGCGGCCGGCGAGATGGGCTATTGCCGCGCTGGCGCTCTGCCGAAGATAGCGAGCTGGAACGTCCATCCCTGGGAGGAACCGCCGATCAGTGGCACCAGAGGCTCTGGCACCATCTTTCTGAGCAACTGCACCGGCCGCTGTCTCTTTTGCCAGAACTATCCCATCAGCCAGCTTGGCGTCGGGAGCGAGGTCAGTGAGGTCCGGCTGGCCGGGATGATGATGGAGCTGCAGAGAAAGCGATGCCACAACATCAACTGGGTCAGCCCCACGCACTATGTGCCGCAGATCATTGCCGCCCTTGCCCTGGCCATTCCGCAGGGGTTTCACCTGCCCCTGGTCTACAACACATCCGGCTACGACAGCGTCGAAACCATCCGGCTGCTTGACGGAGTAATGGACATCTACTTGCCCGATGCCAAGTACGACAATGATGAGCACGCTCTGCGGCTGTCGGGATTCCGCGGCTATGTAGCGGCCAATCAGGCCGCACTGCGCGAGATGTACGCCCAGGTCGGCGACGAGCTCATCGTGGACGAGGACGGCATCGCGTTGAGGGGAATGATCATTCGCCACATGGTTCTGCCACAGGGGCTGGCCGGCACCCGCAATGTGCTGTCGTGGATCGCCCGGGAGCTCTCTCCCCGAGTTCACATCAGCCTGATGGCGCAGTACTTTCCGGCTCACCGGGCCACCGGCGATCCGGTGCTCGGCCGCCGCATCTCGCCCCAAGAGTACGTGGAGGCCCTGGAGGCTTTTGACGCCGCGCTGATCGAGTGCGGTTGGAGACAAGAGTATGGCGAAGACGAAGGCTGCTGTCCCGACTAGCCCGGTCGACACACCCGCCGCCCGGCTCCAGGCACGACTTGATGAGCTCAAGGGACGGCTGGATGACCTCTGCCACCGTCTCCCTGCTCATTCGCCGCCGCCTTCCATGATCGCCCGGATGGAGGATCTGGAAGACGAGATTGCCAGACTCGAGCAGCGCCTGGCCGACCATGCCGAGGGCGCAACCTAGCGCACGACAGGCAGCACGCGTTATTGTTCAGTTGTGGGCAGGCAAACAGTTGCATTTGCCGTTACATTGCTGTACAATCTGGTGAATCAAGCCCCGGGGAAAGGAGCTGCGCTGGTATGAGTGACGACGCTGGCAAGAGCAAAGCACTCGACATCGCGGTAGGGCAACTCAAGAAGCGCTATGGCGAAGGGTCCATCATGAAGATGGGCGATTCCCTGCAGTTCAACGTCCAGGTGATCCCAACTGGATCCCTCGCGCTGGACGCTGCGCTGGGCACCGGGGGCATCCCCCGGGGCCGCATCACCGAGATCTTTGGTCCCGAGTCTTCTGGCAAGACTACCCTCGCCCAGCACATCATCGCCGAGGCCCAGCATAGCGGCGGTGTGGCGGCAATCATCGACACCGAGCATGCGCTGGACCCGGGCTATGCCGCCAAGTGCGGTGTTGACGTCGACAACCTGTACATTTCCCAGCCAGACACCGGCGAGCAGGCCCTGGAGATTGCCGAGGCGCTCGTTCGCAGCGGCGGAATCGACGTGCTGGTCATCGATTCGGTAGCGGCGCTGGTTCCGCGCGCCGAGATCGAGGGAGAGATGGGCGACGCCCACGTAGGCCTCCAGGCGCGGCTCATGTCTCAGGCATTGCGCAAGCTGGTCGGAGCGATCAAGCGCTCCAATGCGGCAGTGATCTTTACCAACCAGTTGCGGAGCAAGATCGGCATCCTCTACGGCAACCCCGAGACGACCACCGGCGGCAACGCGCTCAAGTTCTATGCCGCGGTGCGCCTCGACATGCGGCCGATGGAGGCCATCAAGCAGGGCGGCGAGGTGGTCGGAACCAGGGCCAAGGTACGGGTAAAGAAGAACAAGCTTGCCCCGCCGTTCAAGAGCGCCGAATTCGACATTATGTACAATGAAGGCATCTCCAAGGCAGGCGACGCCCTGGATATGGGCGTCGAGGTAGGCGTGGTCGACAAGAAAGGAGCCTACTTCACCTACGGGGATACGCGTCTGGGCCAGGGCCGCGAGAACGCCAAAGCGTTCCTGAAGGAGAACCCTTCGGTGCTGGAAGAGATCACGCGCAAGATTCGTGACAGCATGAAGGCGCTCTCGGGCAAGTCCTTTGGCACCCAGGACGTGGACGGCAAAGAGAAAGAAGAGGACTTGGCCGAGGATCAGTAGTAACATTGCAAGGCGGAGCGGTCATTTGCCGCCAGTTGCCGTAACGGTTGCAGGCAAAGCCGCTCGCGATCTCAGCGCCGGGGGTGAACCCCGGCCGGCCTGCCCCGCGCTGTTGCTGCCAGTGTCTGAGCTTGGCTCACGGCAGCACTCGAGTGAGAAGGGGCTAATGCAGAACTTGCTTCCTATGACAATTGGGTTGTTGAACAAGCTGGACGTGGATGTGACCCGTTGGCGTCAGGCCCCTGGCACTTTCCACACACGATTCGGTCTTTCTGCGCGGTCGCCGCGGTTGACTCGTAGCCGAGTGGGCGCACCCCATACGGGATGCGCCGACCTTTGCCATCCAAGCCACCGCCGGAAAGAACTGGTGCCTGTCACAACCTGATTGGCCGTCGTACTCGACGATGGGGAAGCTAGTTTTCGCACCTGGCCCGGAGCATAGGCTCGGGGCTAGCAGGGCATGCCGAGAGTAGAGCTGTGGTCGCGCGGCCACGGCTCTTTTTGTTCAGGCAGATGGATGTCAGATGCAGCACAAGATCACGGCCCTGCGTTACCAGAAGAGAAACCGGCATCGGGTGAACGTCTACCTGGACGGGCAGTACGCCTTTGCCGTTCAGGACACTATCGCCGGAACTCTGCGTGTGGGGCAGGAGCTGTCAGCCGACGAGGTCACCGGGCTGCAGGGCCGCGATGTTGCCGAGGCGGCCTATGAGCGAGTGCTGAACTTTCTGAGCTATCGCCCACGCAGCAAGTCCGAGGTGTGGTCGTACCTGAAAAGACGGGCTGTACCGGAAGAGCTCATTCCGGCCCTGATCGAGCGGCTGCAGACCGCCGGGCTGCTCGACGATGAGGCCTTTGCTCGCTACTGGGTCGAGAATCGCGAGTCATTTCGGCCGCGCGGCGCGCGCTCCCTGCGTTTTGAGCTGCGTCGCAAGGGAGTGGACGAGTCCGTCGCCAACGAGGCCGTGACCGGACTCGACGAGCCAGAGAGCGCCTACCGTGCTGCAGAGAATCGGGCCAGGCGGATGACCACAGTAGACTATGCTACGTTTCGTCGGCGATTGGACGGCTTTCTGCAGCGACGCGGCTTTGGCTATAGTGTCTCAAAAGAGGTCGTGAACCGCCTGTGGCACGAGATCCATCCCGACGAGGGGACGGACGACGCAGACCAGGCACTCCCAGGCCAGGCTTCTGCCTGACAAGCCTGTCATCTATACACAAGAGGAAAAGGCATGCACCCCATTATGGTAGTAGCAATTGCGGCCGCCGTAGGGCTGGTCGCATTCGGACTAGGTTATGTTTTGAAGCAGAATACAGAGCGGGCCAGAATGAGCGCGCTGCGTTCCGAGGCGGAGAAAACGCTGGCTGCGGCCAAGACCAAACTGCAAGAGTCAGAGCTGATGGCCAAGGAAGCAGCCCTCAAGATTCGCGACGAGGTGGAGCGCGAGGCGAACCGCAGACGAGTCGAGCTCGAAAGGCAAGAGCGCCGCTTCCAGCAGCGCCGTGTCAGTTTGGACCGCAGGATGGACTCGCTCGAGGAACGAGCCCACGCGCTCGAGGCCCGAGAGAGGCAGTTGAACACCCAGCGCAACGAGCTCGATGAGCTTCGCCACAAAGAGCTCGAGGAACTGGAGCGTATCGCCAACCTCACCACAGAGGAAGCCAAGAACATCCTGCTCGAACGAGTGGCCGGCGAAGCCAGACAGGACATGGCCCGCGTGATTCGTGATATTGAGCAGAAGGCAACCGAGGAGGCCGAGAGCAAGGCGCGGGAGATCATCACCCTGGCCATCCAGCGCGTGGCCTCGGATCAGGTCGCCGAGACCACCGTTTCCACTGTGGCACTGCCCAGCGACGAGATGAAGGGACGCATTATCGGCCGGGGCGGCCGCAACATCCGCACCATCGAGAATGCCACCGGAGTCGACCTGTTGATCGACGATACTCCGGAGGCGGTCACCGTATCCAGCTTTGATCCGGTCCGCCGCGAAGTAGCGCGCATCGCACTGTCCAAGCTGATCGTCGATGGTCGTATCCATCCGGCCCGCATCGAGAAGGTGGTCGCCAAGGCCCAGCAAGAGGTGGACGCCGCGATCCAGGAGGCAGGCGAGGCAGCCGTGCTTGAGGTAGGCATCCACGGTCTCCATCCCGAACTAATCAGGCTGTTGGGACAGCTCAAGTACCGCACCAGCTACGGCCAGAACCAGCTCATGCACTCGGTGGAGAGTGCCCACCTGGCCGGGATCATGGCGGTAGAGCTCGGGGCCAACGTGGCCCTGGCCAAAGAGGCGGCTCTGCTGCACGATATCGGCAAGGCCGTCACCCACGAGCAGGAGGGCTCGCACGCTCTGATCGGCCGTGACATCGCGCAGCGCTATGGCCGCCCGGCCGCCGTGGTCAACGCCATCGCCGCCCATCATGCCGAGGAAGAGTTCCAGAGCCTCGAAGCGGTGCTGGTGCAAGCGGCGGATGCCATCTCCGGGGCACGTCCTGGCGCCAGACGAGAGTCGCTCGAGACCTACATCAAACGCGTCGAGTCACTGGAGGGCCTGGCCGACTCGTTCCCCGGTGTTGAGAAATCCTACGCCATCCAGGCCGGACGCGAGATTCGCATCATCGTCCGTCCCGAAACCATCGATGACCTGGGAATCATCAGCCTGTCACGCGACATCGCCAAAAAAGTCGAGGAAAGCCTGCAGTATCCCGGACAGATCAAGGTAACCGTCATCCGCGAGACAAGGGCAGTAGACTACGCCAAATAGCCCGCAGCGCGGCCAGTGACACTGAGGGACCTGGCGCAGCCACCGTCCGAGTCCGGCGAGCTGGGTACTGTCAACGACGACAGACTACCATCGAAGGAGACGACGAACATGGACATCCTCAAGGTATCGGCGAAATCCAGGTCGACGTCCGTTGCCGGGGCCATCGCCGGCGTGATACGCGAGTGCGGGCACACCGAAGTGCAAGCCATTGGTGCGGGAGCTGTGAACCAGGCGGTCAAAGCGATTGCGATCGCGCGCGGCTACCTTGCGGAGGATGGGATCGAGATTGTCTGCATCCCGTCGTTCACCGAGGTGGTCATTGGCGATCAGGAACGGACGGCCATCAAGTTGCTGGTGCAAAAGAAATGACAGTTGACGCACACGCACCTGCGGCGGCAGAGAGCAACACCTCGCCGACACAGGGCGTCATTGACTTGCACGTACATACCTCAGCCTCTGACGGAGAATTCTCTCCCACCGAGATCGTGCAGCAGGCACTCGAGAGCGGCCTGCTGGCGATTGCCATCACCGATCACGACACCCTCGGCGGCATCGCTGAAGCGCAGGCGGCAGCGCAGAGAACCTCCCTGGAGATCATCCCCGGTGTGGAAATCAGTACCGATGCCCCCTCTTCCGAAGTGCACGTCCTGGGCTACTTTGTCGACCAGGGCAGTGCCTCCCTGAACCACTGGCTGCAGGATTTCCAGGATTCACGGCTGGATCGGGCCCGGCGCATTCTGGACCGGCTTTCGCGTCTGGGCCTGCCGCTGCATCTGGGCCGTGTGGAGGAGGTGGCCAACGGCAACAGTGTGGGGCGACCCCATATCGCCGAGGCAATGGTCGAGAGGGGCTATGTTGCATCGGTTCAGGAGGCCTTTGACCGCTTCATCGGCCGGAACAGGCCGGCCTACGTACCTCGCCGCAAAGTCACTCCTGAAGAAGCCATCCAATTGGTGCGAGACGCGCACGGAGTACCCGTGCTGGCACACCCGCGGCTCGTACAACACCTGGTGCCCGGCCTGGCAGCGC
>MWCV01000081.1 GCA_002070215.1 Chloroflexi bacterium ADurb.Bin180
CCGCCACGCCATACGGGCAGTCGAACTGCCCCTGGCCCGAGCCCCGCGAGCCCCAGGTCCCCACGAACCCGCCCGTCGCCGTGAACCGCTGGATGCGGTGGTTGCCCGTGTCCGCCACGTATACCGTGCTGTCCGACCCCACCGCCACGCCATAGGGGTAGTCGAACTGCCCCTGGCCCCAGCCGTACGACCCCCAATCCGCCCGGAACTCGCCCGCCGCCGTGAACCGCTGGATGCGGTGGTTGCCCATGTCCGCAACGTACACCGCCCCGTCCGGCCCCACCGCCACGCCACACGGGGAGTCGAACTGCCCTTGGCCCGAGCCATACGACCCCCAGGCCCCCAGAAACCCGCCCGCCGCCGTGAACCGCTGGATGCGGCGGTTGCCCATGTCCACCACGTACACCGCGCCGTCCGGCCCCACTGCCACGCCCCAGGGATACTTGAACTGCCCCTGGCCCGAGTCATACGACCCCCAGGTCCCCAGAAACTGGCCCGCCGCCGCGAACCGCTGGATGCGATGGTTGACCGTGTCCGCGACATAGACCGCGCCGTCCGGCCCCACCGCCACCCCACTCGGGGAGCAAAACTGCCCCTCGCCCGAGCCGTACGACCCCCAGGTCCCCAGAAACCCGCCCGCCGCCGTGAACCGCTGGATGCAGTGGTTCCACGAATCCGCCACGTACACCGTGCCGTCCGGCCCCACCGCCACGCCCTGCGGCGAGTCGAACTGCCCCTGGCCCGAGCCCCGCGAGCCCCAGGCCCCCACGAATGCGCCCGCCGCCGTGAACCGCTGGATGCGGTGATTGCCCGTGTCCGCCACGTACACCGCGCCGTCCGGACCCACCGCCACGCCATACGGGCAGTCGAACTGCCCCTGGCCCGAGCCCCGCGAGCCCCAGGTCCCCACGAACCCGCCCGCCGCCGTGAACCGCTGGATGCGGTGGTTGTACGTATCCGCCACGTAGACCGTGCCGTCCGGCCCCACCGCCACGCCATATGGGGAGTCGAACTGCCCAACCGCGGCCTGCGCGCCGATGGAGAACAGGTACTTGTCCGGCAGTGGACCCTGCGCCTGCACGTGCACGCCTGGCGCGACGGCAGCCATCAGTACCGCCAAAACCATCGCCGCCAGGGCTGACAACGCCCACCAGCGGACAACAGCGTTAGTCTGGCCTGAGGTCATGCGTCACCTCCCATGACAGTCAGCAAACCGACGTCCCGGATACGTCAGGTTGAGGCGCCCTCTCCGTCACCATCCAGTCGCCAGGTGAAAATGCACCCCTCACTCCTCGCGCTGAACAGCGGCCGGCCATCTCCCCCTCGCCCTTTTTGTTCGGGGGAGCCGTCGCCACTGCGTAGCCGCGGTACTCTCAGTTTGCCCCCCCGCCAGTGCGGCGTCCTCGTAGGACCAACGTCCCCTCCCCCCTACAGCACCTTCCCGCACACGCAGCACCGCCCGTGCTGCCTGAGCTTTTCCCTCATCCCCGGCGCGCAGACCGGGCACACCACCAGCGCCTGGCCGTCGTAGGGAATCACGGCATAGTTCCGCTGGCCCCCGATCGAGGTCACCGCCCGGCCGCACACTCCACAGTGCGCTCCTCGCATTTCGGCCATGGCGTACTGCGCCCCGCGGGCATAGCAGGCCTCTGAGCAGTAGGGCTCCCCCAGGCCGCCGAGGTAGCGCCGACCTGCGCCAGTTGCGGGCCTGGCGGCCGCTGCTTCCTCTTCCCTGGACTCTGGCAGCCCCTCCGCCGCCCGGATGAGCGCAGGAATCTTCTCCTCCGGATGCGCTTCGGCAATCCTCTCCAGCGCGGTCTTGCAAAGCTCTCGTTCCTCCGGATTCGTTCCCGGGTTGATCATGATCTGTATGAGCGGCGCCACTGCACGGGGGCCGCCAACCTTGCCCAGCGCCTCTTCCGCGGCCCAGACCACCCACGAGTGCTCGTCCTTGAGCAGAGCCAGCAGAGGCTCCTCAACCCGGGCATCCTCGAAAGCGCCCAGGGCCCTGGCGGCACCTGCCCGGCGCTCCCACCTGCGGCTGCCCAGGGCATGGATGAGCGGCTCGATGGCACGGGCATCGCGCAGCCAGCCGAGGGCATCAGAGACCCAATCGGCTCGATCACCGAGCCCGATCGCGCTCTCGTCCTGGAGCAGGGCCACGAGCGGCTCGACGGCGCGCGCATCGCGCAGCCACCGCAGCGCCACGGCCGCTTGCTTCCGCACAGAAGGATCCTGCAGCGCGGCGATGAGCGGCTCCACCGCGCGGGGGTCGCGCAGCGAGCCCAGCGCCCAGGCGGCCACTGCACGCACATCGAAACTCTCATCCTTTGCCAGGGCCGCGATGAGGGGCTCCACTGCGCGCACGTCCAGGCACCGGCCCAGCGCACCAGCAGCGGCGCTGCGCACATGCCACGAGGGGTCCGTAGAGAGGAGGTTGATGAGCGGCTGCACGGCAAAGGAGCTGTGGATATCGCCCAGGGCGACGGCCGCTTGGCGGCGCACCTCTTCGTTGCGCTGATAGCCGAGCGCCTTGATCAGGCCCTCTACATCGCGCCGTTCCTTCAGCTTGTCGACGTTCGGCCTAAAGAGAAACGACATCGCGTAGTCTCCCTTCTTGCCGCACCTACGTCCGTCGATCCCGGCCGCGAGCGGATCGCCCACACGGAGCAGCCCCGGAGCGTGCCGCACCGCAGCGAACACGGCTTCCAGGTACGACAAACGCCCCTGGGGCGACTCGAACGCCCGCACATGGCTCCGGAGGCCACTGCTCTATCCACTGAGCTACAGGGGCAACGCGCGCTAGTATAACACCGCGGCGCGCAAAACGCAAACCACAACCGGCCCGGCTAAGAGATCCTCCGGCCGCACGCGCGGCAGAAACTGTCCCCCGGCACGAGCGCCGCGCCACACTGCCCACAGTATTGCGTGCCCGGTCCGGCCATCCGCGGCGGCGCCTGACTGGCCTGGGCTGGCGGTACCTGCACCTGGTAGGCCGGGCCCTTCTTCCTGCCCAGCAGCCTGAGCACCAGTCCCACCACCACCACCGCACCGACCAGCAGCGCCAGCCCGCCCATGCTGCGCAGCCGGCCTTTGGTGCTGCAATCAGCCCCGTTGATGATCAGCGGCTTTTTCTGCTGCGATCCGTTGCAAAAGTAGACGAACTGGGCCACCGTGGTGCAGCCATCCCACTCATCGATGGCCGCGCCGCCGAGATCCTCCCCGCCGATCTCCCAGCGTCCGTAATAGCCCGGGGCATTGCCAATGGCCGAGTTCACCCCGGCATTGAGGTAAATCGTCTCGCCAGGCTCCGGCGGGTTCGGATAGTAGCTGAGGAGCACCTTGCTGCAGTCCACCGGACCCTGCAGAGCGGCAGGAGGAGGAAAGACGAGACAGAGCAGGAGAAGCGCGACCAGAGCCAGCGTCCTGATTCTGAGGAGCACGGCACGCTTCATTGGTAACCTCCACGGCACGAGATTGGGCCTCACGAGGATTCTATCACCAGCCCCGCGCCTGTCAAGCCCAACGCAAGGCGTGGTTTGATTCTCGGCAGCGGTTGGCCCGCGACCGCCGTCTTTGACAATCTGAGCTAACCGGCGCCATAATGCCTCAAGGCCCGTGCTTTTTTCCGCCCCTCCCCCGGGCAAGACCGATCGCCGGGGTTGACGTGGGAACGCAGAGAAGAGGAGAGAAACGTGGCGCAAGGTGGCTCCCGATACTGGCTCCTCCTGCAGCAGTGAAGTCTTGTCCGGGATGCCGCCGGTGCGCTGGCCGCGCCCGACCCTCCGACCGCCCTGCGCAGACAGGATCGTTCGCCCTGTGAATCTAGACTTCCGAAGTCTCCAAGACTTCGGAAGTCGGCGCTCTCAGCCCGCCCGCGTCCCCTCCTCTCGAGTTGTCCCAGGCGCAGACGGGGCCGTTCGCCCCGCGCAAGATAGTGCGGCCCGCTGGTGCCTGCGCGCCAGCACACACGTACAAGGTCAGCCGTGCTCCCGCACCCTCGCTAACAAGCCAACTCGTAGGGGCGGGCCGAAGGTGTCTGCGCGCCAGCACAGACGCTCAGACCCGCCCGCGTCCCGTCCTCTGAATCTAGACTCCCAGAGTCTCCAAGACTTCGGAAGTCGGCGCTCTCAGACCCGCCCTGTCTCCCGCTACCTCCTCCGCACCACCGCCGGCACGTAGGCCCGATACCTCACCCCCGGCGGCACATACTCATCCGCGCCAAGGTCGTATCCCGCGCCCACCGGCCGCGCCTGCCCGTCGATATCCACCGCCACCCCGGTAAACACCCCGGCATCGATCGCCGCCGAGCTCGGCAGCAGGTGATAATCCCCCGCCGCGGGATTGACAAACTCCGGCAGACCTACGATGTTGATCGTCCCGCCGTTCACCGTTCCCTGGCCGCTCCACCAGGTGCCTGTGGCCCAGGCGCCAGCGCCCCACAGCGTCCCTTCCATGTTCACCCTGGACCAGCCGCCTACCGAGATCCCCAGCGTGTGACTGACCAGGATGGTGTTGGTGAGCGTCAATGCGCGGCCATAAGTCAGGATCGCTGAGGCCCCCTTGTTTCCGGCAATGGTGTTGTGGGCGAACTGGCAAGCATCCGCCGCCACCCTGATCGCGCTGCAACCCGTGTCACTGCAGGTCCCTCCGGCAATCACATTGTTGACCACCTGGCAATTGGTTAGCTGGTACACGAAGAGAGCCGAGGCATCCCATGCCTGGTTGCCCAGCAGCCAGTTGTCGTTCAACGTCAAGTCGCAGTGGTCGATCTCCATGACACCCGAGCGGTTGCTCCCTCGATTGCCCCGGAAGGTGTTGCCCTCGATGCGGACCGTTGCGCCGTGCACCTGGAGCGCCCCGGCGTAGCCGCCAGAGCCGAGCCTCGACAGCCCCAGCCCGTTGCTGATGAACGTGTTGCCTCGCACCAGCAGCGTGGTCTGTTCCTGCCCCGCGCCCGACACATCCAGGCCGCTGCCCTGCCAGGCATCGTTCTCTCGGAACGTGCTTCCGGTGATGCTGATGTCCAGCGTCTGCGAAACGGCCACAGCGCCGCCAACCGAGAATGTGCTGCCCCACGACCCGTTGCGCTCGAACCAGCAGCCTTCGACCACCAGGTTCCCGCCCAGCAGCGATACCGCCCCGCCGCGGCAACGCTCCGCCCCGCCGGCATAGTTCTCGGTCAGGCGCACCTCGCGCAGGGTCAGGTTGACCCCGCTGGCGTACAGGCCGCCTGCCTCGCCAATCGCCTTGCCATGCATGATCCCCAGCCCCTCCAGCGTCACCGTGACCGCCGGGCCAATGAACACCACGCGCTGCGCGAGCTGGCCGCTGAGCGTGGTCGTATAGGCGCGCGCGTCTCGCACCACCGCACCCGTGGCCGCACCGTTCCACCCGCCGTACAGGGCGATGCTTTTCGTGATGCTGAACGCCGCTCCGGCACCGACGCCCGTGTAGGTCCCGCCACCGAGGTAGATGCTGTCCCCATTCACCGCCTTGATCAAAGCGGCCCCCAGCGTACACGGCGCCGCCTGAGTGCAGGCCGTGCCGCTGCCGGCCGGCTTGACAAAGTAAGGCCCCGCCGCCTGTACCACCCGCGCCTGAGGAAGGATCCACAGCATCGCCGCCCACAGCACCAGTCCGGTGAGCCCCACCACTGCCCACCGACGCCAACGATGGGTTTTCATTTGCTCCTCCTTGAGCCGCTGCTCATCTCGTTATAGCTCCCCGCTCGTCACCACCCCGGCCAGAAACAGGCACGCCGGCGAGGCTCGCCCCGGACTGCTTCTGACATACCTGGCCCTTGCCTCACCGGCGGCTTGCCGCTCCTCTCGATTGACGAAACAACCGTCGCCCGCGCTAGGCGCTCTCGAACGCCTCCGCCTCCTGCCAGACCTCATCGTACGGCGCGGTCAGCACAGCGACGATGCGCTCCAGTGCCCAGTCCACGGTCTCTTTGTCGATGATCAGCGGCGGCGCAAAGCGGATCACCATGTCGTGGGTCTCTTTGCACAGCACGCCGCGCCCGGCCAGCGCCGCGCAGAACTCGCGCGCCCTCTGGTTGAGCACCACCCCCACAAACAGGCCCTTGCCCCGAATCTCGGTCACGTAGGGGCTGGGGGTCTGTGCCAGGCGCTGGCGCAGCCCCTCCATAAAGTACTCGCCCATCCTGGCCGAGTTCTCGACCAGGCCTTCCTCCACCAGCACCTTGAGCGCCTCCCGCGCCACGGCCGCGCCCAGCGGATTGCCGCCAAAGGTCGAGCCGTGCGTTCCCGGCGTAAAGACGCCCAGCAGCTCGGCCGAGGCCAGCACGCCCGACACGGGATAGAACCCCCCGCCCAGCGCCTTGCCCACGATCAGCATATCCGGCCGCACTCCCTCGTGCTCGCAGGCCCACATCTTGCCCGTGCGGCCCAGGCCGGTCTGGATCTCGTCGGCCAGCAGCAGGATACCGTGCCGTGTGCAGAGCTCGCGCACCTGCTTCAGGTAACCTTCCGGCGGCAGCACCACGCCCGCCTCGCCCTGGATCGGCTCCACCAGCACCGCCGCGGTGTTGGGGTTGATCGCCTGCTCCAGCGCGGCCGCATCGCCGTAAGGGACAATGCGAAAGCCAGGCGTGAAGGGGCCAAAACCGTCGCGGTAGAGCTCTTCGGTGGAGCAGGAGATGATGGCGATGGTCCGCCCGTGAAAGTTGCCGCTGCAGGCGATGATCTCGGCCTGCTCGGGGGGCAGGCCCTTCTCGTCATAGCCGTACTTGCGGGCCGTCTTGAGCGCCGTCTCCACCGCTTCGGCGCCCGTGTTCATGGGCAGGAACTTGTCATAGCCGGTCAACTGGCACAGCTCCTGGCACAACAGGGGGAACTGGTCGTTGCGAAAAGCCCGCGAGGTCAGCGTCACGCGTTGCATCTGCTCCAGCGCCGCCTTGACGATGCGGGGGTGCCGGTGCCCCTGGTTGACCGCCGAGTAGGCGCTCAGACAGTCGAGGTACTTGTTGCCCTCCACATCCCACACCCACACTCCCTCAGCCCGGTCGATGACCACGGGCAGTGGGTGATAGTTGTGAGCGCTGTACTGTCCCTCCAGGTGCCTCAGTGTCTTGCTGTCCATAGTGCCTCCTTGCGTTTTGTTATCCATCAAGCCCCGGCGTTGTGCCAGACTGGTGCCTCCCGCAGCCGCGGCCGGATTCTCGATTGGTTCAGACTGGCTATGGCCCGTGCCGAGCGCCCCGACTCAGTTGCGCGTCACCACGGGAATAGAGACCCGCGCCCGTATCACGAGCGCCGGCGCGGAGAACTCGGACGTATTGCCCAGCGCATCTGTGGCGGTGGCGGTGAGG
>MWCV01000082.1 GCA_002070215.1 Chloroflexi bacterium ADurb.Bin180
CGCCGTGGCACCATACCCAGTGTACCGGATTCACCGCCTGCACACAAAACGCCAGGTCGTTTTTCAACACTCTCAAGACCCGGGCTATTTGGGTTGAGAGGCAATTGGCGTAGAATTGAGGGTCGACGACCCCTAGTGCCAGAAGGAGAAGAGAAGTGGACTGGAACCATGTTCCTGCGAATCTCCAGGAGGCGCGCCAGCACCTCCCCGACCTGATCCGTCAGGTCGAGCGGCGAGCGCCCTATGCCCACGCCCTGATCAGCCGCAACAGCGGGCTGCAGATCACCGTGACTGACCGTGAGCAACAGGTCAAAGAGATGGAGCCCAGCAGCGGCCTTGTCCTGTCGGCCTGGAACGGCGCCTATTTTGATGAGCTGGCTACCTCGGACCTGAGCAAGGCCAGCCTCGATACCCTGGCCCGCGACCTGTCCAGCGGCCTGAACGTCAGGTCGCCAGTTGGTCTGGATCCCGGCCCAGCCCTTGACCAGCATTGGTCAACTGCCATGCAGCACGACCCGACCAACCTGTCGGTCAAGGACAAACTTGCCCTGTGTCTGGATCTGCACCGCCGCACGCGCGGTCTGGATCCACACATCGTCAACGTGCAGGTGCGCTACCAGGAACGCTGCGAATCCAAGGCCTTTGCCAATCGTAGCAGACACCTGTCGCAGAACGTCCTGCGCCTGCGGCTTTTTGTGCTGGTGGTCGTCACGGACGGAGCCAGGATTCAGTACGACTGGGTGGACAAGGACGGCACGGGCGGCCTGGAAGTTGTGTCCATCAGCGACCAGGAGCTGCACGACCTCTGTACCAAGGCCGTGGCTTCGCTCGCGGCGGACAAGATCCCACCCGGGGTCTATCAGGTTGTGACCTGCCCCGACGTTTCCGGCGTCATCGCACACGAGGCTTTTGGCCACGGTGTGGAACTCGATATGTTTCTCAAGGATCGGGCGCGGTCGCGCGAATACCTCAATCGGACCGTTGCCTCGCCTCTGGTCAGCATACTCGACGACCCGTCGTATCCCGGAGGCCACGGCACCTACTTCTTTGATGACGAGGGGCAGATCGCCTCGCCTACCTGCATCATCCGCGACGGGGTCTTCCGACAGGGACTGTCTGACCTGTTCACGTCCCACCGCCTGGGAATGCCTCACACGGCCAACGGACGCCGCGAGAGCTTTGAGCGCAAGAACTATGTGCGCATGTCCAACACCTTCTTTGCCCGGGGGACCACCCCTGTGGCCGAGCTGTTCTCCGGAATAGACTATGGCATTTATCTCAACAAGACCAGCAGCGGCATGGAAGACCCCAAAGGCTGGGGCATGCAGGTTACCAGTCAGTGCGGCGAGGAAATCCGCCAGGGCAAGCTGACCGGCAGGCTGTTTGCGCCAATAGGCATCACTGGCTATGTGCCAGACATCCTCCAGAGTGTCAGCGCCGTTGGCAACGACTTTCGTCTGACCGGTGGCACCTGCGGCAAGGGGCACAAAGAGTGGGTGCCGGTTTCCTCTGGTGGTCCACATCTGCTGCTGAAAGCGAGGCTGGGCTAATGTTGCACACTATCGTCAAAACACTGCGCGAAACGCAGGGAGCTCACGGTTGGATCGTTCGCCAGGTCGAGAACAACAGTACCCAGTCCTATCTGATTGGTGCCGAGCGCGAGTGTTCTCGCCGCGTCCACAGCGAACGATATCAGGTCACGGTGATGAACGACCATCCTGCCAGAGACGGTTCGGGCAGCGCGCGCGGCGAGGCCGAGGCCACAATCCTGCCCGCTGACCTGCCCGAGCTGGAAAGCAAACTGGCAGAGCTGGTGTTCACTGCCGGCCTCACCGACAACCGTCCCTATGACCTCCCCGGCCCGGCTCAGTATGCGCCCGTAGCGACGGCTGACCCGACGATTCTGGCCGACCCTTCCGCCGTGGCCGATCAGGTGACTGGAGAACTGCTCCTGGCGCTCAAGGGCGAGGCCGCCGTTCGGCTGTCCAGTGCTGAGGTGTTTGTCGAAGGCAGCCAGATCACCCTGCACAACAGCGCCGGAGCTACTGGCTCCCAGCGCACCACCGACCTCGTTGTCGAAATGGTACTGCTGGCCTCGGGCAAAGACAACGAAATGGAGTCAAACGTCATGCTGCGCCGCCGGCGGGCGGCCGACCTGAATACGGCCGCCGTCGTCCAACGGCACGCGCAGTACGCCCGCGACGCCCTGGTGGCACGAACGCCCCGCACCGGCACATTTCCAGTGGTGGTGAGCAACGAAGCCCTTGCCGAGCTGTTGATGGGAGAGGGAGACTCGCCGCTCGTCTTGCGCTCCTCAGCGCAGGCCAAGTATCAGCAGGTTTCTCCCTGGGAGCTTGGTCAGCGGGTGCTCCCAGAGCCCCTTTCCGGCGACCCAATCGTCATCCACTCCAACGCGCTGGTGGACTATGGGACGAGGAGCGGCAGCTTTGATCACGAAGGGCATGCGGGGGGGAGAACGCTGATCCTGGACAATGGTATGCTACGCTCGTTCTGGGGACCCATGCGCTACGCCCAGTACCTGGGCATACCCTCTACCGGGGAATTCGGCAACCTGGAACTGGCTCCGGGCAGCCAGTCGCTCAGCTCGTTGTTGAGCGACACGGGCACTTTCTATCACGTGGTCAGCTTTTCCGCCATGTCGCCCGATCCCATCACCGCTGACTTTGTGGGTGAGATCCGCCTCGGGTACGAGGTGAACAATGGGGTTGCCACCCCCATACGGGGCGGCTCGATCGGCGGCAATCTGCTCGCCGCGCTGGCCACAGCCACGTTGTCCAGTGAGACAGCACTTCTCGCTGGCTACTACGGTCCACTGGCCGCTCGCTTTGAGTCAATCACCGTTGCCGGCGCGTGAGAAGAACACGACGCGCTGTTTGCAAAATACGTCCAATGTTGATAAGATAGGACATTGGCGGGCGGGACACAGGCAGGGTCTGTCCGCCAGGCAGGTTTCAATCCACGGGCATGCACAGGGATCAGCGTGGAATCAGATCCCTGTCGTTTGCGCGCGCCCAAGAGGCAGGATAGAGGCAAGTGGAGTTCATTGTCGAGTTCTTTGGCCTACCACGTCGCCTGAGCGGAGTCAAAGAGACAACCGTTCAGGTCAAGAAAGACGCAACACTCCGTGACATCACCAAGGAGCTGGCCAGCCAGTTCCCCGCATTTCTCGGCCCGCTGATCGACCCCGTGAGTTTTGACATTGAGCAGCCCTACTTTTTCAACATCGATGCTCGTCACGTTCCCAAGAGTCTGGAGCATATCCCGAGGTCAGGGGAGAGGCTGTTACTACTTTTTCTGGAGGCAGGAGGTTAAAGGGTATGTATTGGGGCAAGATTCTGCACATTGATGTCTCCAAACGCAAGACACACATTCAGCGCGTGAACGAGGCCTGGCTCAAAACGTATGTCGGCGGCGTGGCCATGGCCGCTAGGCTGGCCTACGACAACATCCCCAAGGGCGCTGACCCGCTGGGGCCGGACAATGCGCTTTGCTTCGCCAACAGCGCCTTTGCCGGAACAATCGTCCCCGTGGGCACCAAGTATGGTGTGGCCGCCAAGTCGCCGCTGACCGGTTTCCTCGGCGACTGCCTCGCTGGCAGCTACTTCTCGGCCTCGATGAAGCGCGCTGGCTATGACGGCATTGTGCTCAAGGGCAAAGCCGACAAGCCGCTCTGGATCTTTGTGGACGACGACAATGTCTACTTCAACGACGCTTCGGACCTGTGGGGCAAAGGTACCTTCGAGACAGAGGAAGCCATTCGAGCCAAGGTCGGCGATGAGCGAGTTCGCTCCTGCACCATTGGCCCGGCGGGTGAGCGCCTCGTCCGCTTTGCCAACCTCACCAATGACCGCGGTCGCCAGGCCGGACGAACCGGCCTCGGTGCAGTGATGGGCTCCAAGCTCATCAAAGCCCTGGCAATCCGCGGCACTCGTTCGGTCAAGGTGGCTGACCCGGTCAACCTGATGGCGGCCTGCAACAAGCTGAGTGAGGTAGCGCAGAGCACCAAGACAGAAAAGTACCGCATTCTCGGCACCCCCTCCAACGTACTCAACATGAACCGGCTCGGCGTTCTGCCCACTCGCAACTATCAGAACGGCGAGTTCGAAGGGGCAGAGAAGGTCAGCGGCGAGTATATGAAGGCCCACTACACCGAGAAGGCAGTAGCCTGCTATGGCTGCCCGATCGGTTGTGAACAGATCGCGCACGTCAAGCAGGGTCCTTTCGCCGGTGCGCGCACCTCCATCGATTATGAATCCCTGTTCGCCTTTGGTCCCAACTGTGGCATCGATGATATCGAGGCGGTCATCGCTGCCATCGATCGCTGCGACTCTTACGGCATGGATACCATGAGCACGGGCGTGACCATCTCGTGGGCCATGGAGTGCTTCCAGCGTGGGATCTTGACCAAGGAAGACTTTGGCGGCGTCGAGCCCACCTGGGGCAACAGCCAGGCCGTGGTCGACCTGGTCAAGAAAATCGCCTATCGCGAAGGCATTGGCGCCCTGCTGGCTGAGGGCACCAAGAGGGCCGCGGCCAAGGTCGGCAAGGGTTCTGAGCACTTTGCCATGAACGTCAAGGGCCTCGAGGCGGCTGGCTACGATGCGCGCGGCTTTCAGACCTTTGCTCTGGGTTGCGCAGTTGGCACACGAGGGCCATGCCATAACCGCTCTCTGGCCTACGAGGCTGACGCCAAGGGCACTGTCGACCGTC
The DNA here is from genome assembly GCA_002070215.1 of Chloroflexi bacterium ADurb.Bin180. Taxonomy (NCBI): domain Bacteria; kingdom Bacillati; phylum Chloroflexota; species Chloroflexi bacterium ADurb.Bin180. The sequence continues at coordinate 4,732 of MWCV01000082.1, forward strand.
TGACAGGCGGGCCCGAGCGTGGTGCCATTGCCGCAGAAGCAGAGAACTTTGCCGGTGTGCTGGACATCATGATGCTGTGCAAGTTCATTCGCAACTGCTTCACCGACCTGTGGAGCGAAGTGCCCGCTCTGTACACCTACGTCACTGGCATCGCCTTCACCAAGGAAGATGTCAAGGCGGTCGCAGAACGATCCTGGAACCTGAAAAAGGCCTTTAACATCCGCGAAGGATGGACCAAGGCTGATGACTGGCTGCCTGGTCGCTGGCTCAAGGACCCGATGCCGTCCGGCGGCTCCAAGGGCGCCTACGTGAAGGAGGATCAGCTGCGAACTATGATCAATGCCTACTACGAGGCGCGCGGCTGGACCAAGGAAGGGTTGATCCCCAAGGAGAAGCTGAACGCCCTTGGTCTGGATGACATTGCGAAGGAGATCGGAGCCTAAAATGGAGAAACAGTTCCCACGCATCATCTGCGATCCCGACAAATGCGTGTGTTGTGGAGACTGCGAGATGGCCTGCTCCATGACCAAACATCAGGTTTTTAACCCGTCGCTGGCCCGCATTCGCACGATGCGCATTGAACCCATCGTGATGCTTGCCGTCGGCTGCAAGGCCTGTGCCGATGCCCCCTGCGTGCTGGCCTGCCCTCGCAATGCCCTCACCCAGGACCCCGAAAAGGGCATCATTCTGGTAGATCAGGAGATGTGCGACGGCTGTGGGTGGTGCATCGAGGCGTGTGACTTTGGTGCCATCCTGTTGAATCCCGCGACTAAGCGTGTCGAGATCTGCGATCACTGTGCCGACGAGGAAGAGCCACAGTGCGTCAAGTTCTGCAAGAAAGAAGCTCTGACGCTCGCTGTGCCCGAGACCGCCTCGCAGCAAGTACGCAAAGACGCTGTTTCCAGGCTGCTGCAAGAGCTGGTGACCGGAAAATAGGTCGGCCAACGCCACTTGAGGCGGATGAGACATTGGATTCTCATCCGCCTTCCTGTAAGCAGGACCCCACAAGAGGTGGGGCCAGGCAGTTGGAAAGGACCCAACACCAAACGGGAGAATTACATGAGCCAAGACCAAGACTTGAGAATTGGAGTCTATGTGTGTCACTGCGGGTCGAACATCGCCAGTGTCATCGACCCAAAGGCGGTGGCCGACTATGCAGCCACCCTGCCCGGCGTAGTGCTAACCAACAACAGTCTCTACACCTGTTCCGATTCCGGGCAGCGCCAGATCCAAGAGGATATCAAGAAGCACAAGCTGAACCGCGTCGTGGTAGCGGCGTGTTCGGTTCGCCTGCACGAACCAACCTTCCGCGCCTGCGTGGCTGAGGCGGGGCTGAACCCCTTCCTCTTTGAGATGGCCAACATCCGCGAGCAGGATACCTGGGTACACGCGCATGAGCCAGCCGGAGCCCTGGAGAAGGCTAAGGACCTCGTGGCCAGTGCCGTGGCCAAGACCCATTTCCTGACTCCGCTCGACATGATCAAAGTACCCGTGACCAAGACGGCCATGGTGATCGGCGGCGGAGTGGCAGGCATCAGCTCTGCGCTTGACCTGGCGGACATGGGCATCAAGACCTACCTGGTAGAAAAGGAGCCGAGCATCGGGGGAAGGATGGCGCAGTTGAACAAGACCTTCCCCACGATGGACTGTTCCATCTGAATTCTCGCCCCCAAGATGGTTGACGCGGCGCGTCATCCTAATATCACCGTTATGAGCTATACCGAGGTGAAGCGGGTCGAGGGCTTCATCGGCAACTTTAAGGTACTGGTCGAGGAAAAGCCTCGCTACGTGAATATGGACCGCTGCAACGGCTGCGGCGCCTGTTCCCCTGTCTGTCCTATCGAGATCCCCAACGAGTTCGAGGAAGGCATTGCCCCGCGCAAGGCCATCTACATTCCGCATGCGCAGGCCGTTCCGCTGCGCTATGTCATCGACCTCGATGCCTGCATTCACTGCTACAAGTGCGTAGATGCCTGCGGCAAGCTCGACGCGATCGACTTTAGCCAGCAGCCCAGGCAGCAATGGCTCGACATCGGCAGCATTCTGGTGGCGACCGGCTTTGACAACTTTGATCCTTCGGTGATCAAGGAATACGGCTTTGGCCGCTACCCCAACGTCATCACCGCCATGGAGCTGGAGCGCATCAACAACTCGGCTGGCCCCACGGCCGGTCGTATCATGCGGCCGTCGGACGGCAAGTTTCCCAACAAGATCTCGTTTATCCAATGCGTGGGGTCCCGGGACGAGCGCTACAATCTGTACTGCTCCGGCTTTTGCTGCATGTACACTATCAAGAACGCCGTGCAGTGGAAGCAGACCTATCCCGACGCGGATATCACCATTTTCTACATGGACATCCGCACCCCGTCCAAGGGCTATGAGGAGTTTTACCGGCGGGCGCGCGAGATGGGCATCCG
>MWCV01000083.1 GCA_002070215.1 Chloroflexi bacterium ADurb.Bin180
TCGATAGGTTCGTAGTACAGGCTCTGCCTACTGGCGCCCCGACGTGCTGGTCGGGGTCAGCCTGTCCCCACCCACTGACGCGGTGAGACCGTCCGGAAGGGGAGCGCTAAAGCGCAACTACGAACCTGTCGTTCGCGCTCCCTGGGCAGTTATTCCACACTCTCGAGGGTGCACAATCACGGCGCGATTGCCAGTCCCGGGTTGCCAGGGATCACGGCCCTGGCTGGCTCTGGCCCAGGATCCCTGAGCCGGGTCGAAGGCCCCTTGGCGCTCGATTCGGGCACGCCGGCCAGGTCCCATCCGCTCCTACCACCCTGCCGGCGTGGGCGACTTGACACATCCGCCGCGATGGGTAGTATCAATGTCAAACAGGAGGCAGCGATGCAGCGAAACGAACGTGGGGCAACATGGTTCGCCGTGTGTATGGCCATCGTGGCCGGCGCCTTTGGGCTGGCCGTGAGCCGCGGCCGTCTCTTTTCGACCGACTGGCTGACGACGCAGTACTCGCTGTGGAATGCCTATGGTGCCGGGCTCAAGGCCGGCTCGCTTTCGCTGTGGAACCCGCTGCAGTACGGCGGCTATCCCCTGCTGGCCACTGGCGCGGTCGCGGCGCTCTATCCCCCCGTTCTGCTCCTGCACGCCCTTTTGCCGGTGGACCTGGCTCTGTCCGTTCTGGTGCTCCTGCACCTGCTGTGGGCCGCGGCAGGCGCCTTCTTGCTGGCGCGCCGCCTGGGTGCGCGCGCCGCTCTGGCCGCCGCCGCCGCGGCGGCCTTTGCCCTGGGCGGCCTCTGGCTCTCCCCTATCGCTGCGTTGAACGCCTGGCTGGCGGCGGCGTGGCTGCCCTGGCTGGTCTGGCTGACCGACCGGCTGCTCAGTCCCGGGGCCTCGCTGCCGAGTGCGGCAGGCCTGCTGGCCCTGGCGCTGGGCCTGGCCAAACTGGCCTGGGGACCCACGGGATGGAGCGGCGGACCCGTCGTTCTGGCCAGTGCGCTCATTCTCTACCTGGTGCACAAGCCGGGCGCTCGTGTCCTCGGCTGGCTGGCGCTGGCCCTGGTGCTTAGCCTGCTGCTCACCCTGCCGCAATTGCTGCCGGCGCGCGAATGGGCCGCCTGGTCTGTTCCTGCCGGCGGGGCACGGCTGCTGGCATCGCGGGCGGCATGGCTGCCGCTGCTGGTTCTCCTCGTCGCGCTGCTGGCGGCGCGCGGCCTGGAGCTGGCCCTGGCGCGCCGGGCATCGCGTGCGCCGGAGGTCATCGTGACCGTGGTGGTGATCGCCGGGCTGCTGGGCGGGCTCGCGCTGCGCCTGCCGGCGGCGCAAGACGTCGCCTCGGCCCGGCCGCGCTCGGTCGATTTCCTCCTCCCGCAGACGGGCCTCTACCGCATCTACTCACAGCCGCGGGCCAACGCGGTGCCGTCGGCAGACCGCGAGTCGCTGGCCAACGGCCTGGGGGCGGCCTACGGCCTGCCTGTGGCCGGCGGCGGCCCGGGCGCCGTGCCGCGCCTCTACGCCGCCTATGCCGCCGAGCTGGCCCCGCACACGCTCGACCTGCTGGGCGTCAAGTACTACCTCATCCCCCAGCCGCACGGCGCTGACGGCCAGGATGACGACCTCAACGACCCGTTCACCTATAACCCGATGGACAAGGTCGCGCCGACCCCGATCGTCATGAGCACCATCGTCGAGCTGGAGTGGTACCTGTCCGATGCGGCCGACCTGATCAACGGCCGGCCGGTGGCGCTGCTGACGATCGTGCCCGAAGAGATGGACGAGGCCGTCGATATCAACCTGACCGCCGGTTCACACGTCGCCGACTGGGCTTATGACCGCAGCGATGTACGGGCGGTCGTCAGGCACAGCCAGGCCCGCATCGCCCGTACCTTCCCGGCCCGCTCTGGCAATCCGCCGGAGGACCACACCGGTTATGTCTACGCGGCGACCATCCTCTTGCACTATCCCGTATTGACCCAGGGGCTGTGGTTCCAGTCGCGCATCGACCCGGCCCGCATTCACATCGAGCGCGTAGTGATGATCGATGAGACCGGCGAGCGCCACGTTCTGGCCGAGCTCGAGGGCAAGAGCGACCACGTGCTGGTCTACCGCAGCGAGGACGTGGCCATTCTGGAAAACTATGATGTGCTGCCGCGCGCTTTTCTGGCCTACCGCGCCCGCGCCGTGCCCGATGACGCGGAGGCGCTGACCCTGCTGCGCAGCGCCGAGTTCAATCCGCGCCAGGAGGTGCTGCTGGCCGCAGCAACCGTCACGCCGGTGACCCCGCCCACCCAAGGAACGGAGGGCATTGCCATACGCTCGTACGCGCCGGAAAAGGTCGTGCTGGACGTGACCGCCCCCGCGGCCGGCTATCTGGTGTTGACCGATGCCTGGTATCCTGGCTGGCAGGCGCGCGTCGATGGCCGTCCCGTGCCAGTAGAGCGGGCCGATGTACTCTTCCGCGCGGTGCACCTCGAGCCGGGCGACCACGTGGTCGAGTTCGCTTACGCGCCGGCCTCGTTCCGCCAGGGTCTGGTGGCTGCCGGTGCGGCCCTGCTGGCCTCGCTCGCGCTGTTCGTGGCCGGGCTGCGCCGTACCGGGCACGCCCAACCAACCCCCACCCCCAAGGAGCAAGTCCAATGAGCAACCATTCAACCTGCAGCAAACCCGCTGCGACCATCGACGGGCTGCTGCGACAGCTTCAGGAGCGCCGCCTCTCGCGGCGCGGCTTTGTGCGTTCCGCGGTGCTGTTGGGCCTCTCGGCCGGCGCGGCCGAGCTGCTATCGGCCTGCGCCGTGGACCAGACCGCCCCGGGCATCCCCACGCCAACCTACGCCGCTCCTTCGGCGCGGGTCACGCCAGCCACGGCGCCAATGGAGCTGGAGATGCAGACCCACGCCAGCGTACTCAACCCCAAGGAGCTGCCCACCTACGTGCCACCGCCGGCCGCCACGCCGGTGCCCACGGCGGTTCCGTTGTGGCACGGCACGGTCTGGTCCTGCCCGGTGTGCCTGCTGCAGTTCGACCGGCGCGACGACATGCTGCGGCACATCGAAGAGGCCCACACGGTCAAAGTGCCCCTGGCCTATCCGGTGGACCGGCCGACCTATGCCCAGTTTCTCACCGACAAAGTAGCGCGCTTTGACCAAAAGTACGACTGTTTCTGCCGTGCCGTGTGGGACAAGGAGTACCAGGCCACGCTCTTTGCCCAGGTGCCGCGCCGCCGCTCCGAGTCGCCCGATGAGATGCAGGAGGGCCGGGCGCGCATTGCCGGCGGCATCTACTCGGACAAGGTGGGCGGCAGCCTGCATCCCAACTATGGCGGCTACTTTGGCCACATCCGCGGCGTGGGCGGAATGTACGACTGGGACGACCCGGTGAACCCCCGGCGCGTGGCCGTGGATGACCCGGCGGCTATGACCGCCGAGGTCAAGGGCCTGGCGCGCGTGTTTGGCGCCGACCTGGTCGGCGTGACCGAGCTCAACCCGTTGTGGGTCTACTCCAACTATTTCGAACGGGACACGGCTCTGGCCGGACCGTTGGAGATCAACCTCAAGTACGCCGTGGTGCTCGGCGTGGAGATGGACTTTGCCTCCATTCGCAAGTCACCCGGCTGTGCGGCCAGCGCTGCCGTGGCCACCGCCTACTCCAATATGGCCGAAATGTCGTCCAAGCTGGCCAAGTACATCCGCATGCTGGGCTGGGAGGCGCTGCCGTCCGGCAACGACTCGACGGCCAGCATCCCGCTGGCCATCGACGCCGGGCTGGGCGAGCTGGGGCGGAACGGGCTGCTGCTCACCCCGCAGTTCGGCCCGCGGCAGCGCATCGCCAAGGTCTACACCGACCTGCCGCTGGTGCCAGACAAGCCGATTGACTTTGGCCTGCAGCGCTTCTGCGAGACCTGCCAGGCCTGCGCCCACGCCTGCCCGGTGCAGGCCATCCCCCGCGGCGACCGCAGCCTCGAGCTAACCTCTGTCTCCAACCGCCCGGGCATCCGGCGCTGGCACGTGAACGTGGCCAAGTGCCTGCAGTTCTGGGTGGCCAACGGCGGCTCGCCAGCGGGGCTCCATGACTGCGCCAACTGCATCGCCGCCTGCCCCTGGGGTATGGTCAGCCGGCCCTGGCTGTAGACCGCTCACGGGCCAGACAAAACGGGGACCCCCACAGGGTGGGTCCCCGTTTGTTGTTTCTGCGCCCCGGTGCTCAGGCCTCGGCGGGCCCGGGCAGCGGCGCTCCGGTGCAAGAGGGCAGGTCGGCCACGAGCTCGTCCAGGCCGCAGCGGCGCAGCGTCTCGGCCGTGGGCACACCGTCCGGCCCATAGCCCATACCCTCGTAATAGCCGGCAATCATCGGTTCGGGATCGACGGTCACGCCGGCCAGCGGACCTTTGGCCAGGGGCGGCTGCCCCAGCGCGCGCGGGCTGATCTCGTGGCGAATGGCCCCTTCGCGCGCATTGAACATCTGCCGCAGGGCCTGGATGCGCGCGCCGATAGCCAACACCTCCGCCGCATCCATCTCCCACCCGGTCAGCGCGCGAACCAGCTCGAGCAGCGGGTAGGGGCCCATCAGCAGCGAGAACATGCACAGACCCAGGCTCTCCATCACCTGATGCAGGGCCACGCCGGCGGCCGAGGCCTTGCCCTGGCCGTAGGGGTCGCTCGTCCTGGGCACGTGCGGCTTGAGCGGCGGGAAGAAATCGATCATGCCCATACGGATGCTGCCATAGTGCGCCGCGGTGTGGCGGCCCGGGCTCGGGTCGCTGACAAAGGACATGGCGTAGGAGTGGCCCAGTCGCAGGTCGTGCATGCCCATCGTCGAGCCATTGGCGGTGATGGCCAGATGCGCGCTGCCGGGGATGCGCTGCGCCGCGAAGAAGGCGCCGTCGGCCAGCCGGTCGCCAATGCCTTCGCGCGTGGCGATCAGCTTGACCAGCGGCAGCAGGCAGGTCGGGTCGCCCCACGTCGGCAGAAAGCCGTCGGGGTACTCGGCGCAGGCAAAGTCGGCTTTCTTGAGCAGGCCGGCCTCGACGCACTCGAGCGTGTACGCTACCAGACCGCCGGCGGAGATGCTGTCCAGGCCGGCACGGTTGAGGTACTCGTTGATCTGCAAGAGCACGTCCAGGTCGTGGTTGAGGATCAGCGGCCCGAAGGCGCAGCAGGTCTCGTACTCCGGGCGGTGGGTCTCTTTGTCGGCATAGGGCAGCCGGTCGTACTGCAGGATATAGCCGCAGCGCAGCGGGCAGGAGTGGCAGCCGTACTGGCGCTGGCCCAGTCGCAAGAGGGCCGGGCCGCGCAGCTTCATCGCGTCCCTCATCGGGTAGTCGAGATAGCCCACGCCCTTGTAGTTTTTGACCGGCGAGTCGCCGTTCTGGGAGGACATCACGTTGGTCATCGTCGTGCCCAGGGCCGCCCCGCCGAACAGCCCGCCGATGGTGATGGGCAGCATCTGGCCCTCGCCGGCCATGGCCATCCTGGCCAGGCGCATCAGCGGCGCGGCGTGGTCCAGCAGCGGCCCCATGGCCTTGAGCAGCTTGCTGGAGGTGTAGCGTTTGACCTGGTCGTTGTAGGCTTTGGTCGTGGCGCGCAGCGCGGCCGGGTCGGCGTACGCCACTTTGGTCTGACCCAGCAGGCACAGCGCTTTGAGCTTTTTCGAGCCCATCACTGCGCCCAGGCCGCTGCGTGCGGCAATGCGCCCGCGGTCGTTGACCACGCCCGAGATGAGCGAGAGCTTTTCGCCGGCCACGCCGATGGCCGCCACGGAAGCCTTGTCGCCGTGGCGTCGCTGCAGCTCATCGTCTGTCTCTACCGCGTCCTTGCCCCAGAGCGACGAGGCGTCCTCCAGCGAGATGCCCTGCGGGGTGATCAGCAGGTAGACCGGTGCGCTGGCCTGCCCGTGGAAAAAGATGGCATCGAACCCGGCGCGCTTGATGGCCGGGCCAAAGCTGCCGCCCGAGTTCGCATTGCCCCAGCCGCCGTTACAGTGGCCGCCGTTGGTGCGCGGGCCGGTGCCGGTAAGCGGGCTCTTGGCGCAGATGCTGTAGCGCCCGCTGAACGGCGCCGCTGAGCCGGTGAGCAGCCCGGGGGTAAAGCCGAGCACATTGTCCGGACCCAGCGGGTCTGCGCCCGGCGGAATGTGTGCATAGAGGTACCAGGCCCCCAGCCCGTAGCCGCCGAGGTGCTGGCGGTAGACTTGTTCGGGAGGTTCTTCCACGTGGAAGGAACGATTGGTCAGGTTGACGACGAGAATCTGACCGGTTAGCCCTTTCATCCTGCCCCTCCTGCCCGGTGTATGCCTTCCTTCCAGCATAGCCGCGATGGCGCCCGCCGGCAAACGGACGTTAGTGCAGACGGGCTGACCTGAGGCGATCCCCGTAGGGGCAGTTCCCCCTGCGATCGCCGGGGGCAGACGCTGCGACCCGCCCAGGGACTCGTATGAGCAACGCATATCAAGACTTCCGAAGTCTGGCAGACTTCGGAAGTCTGAAGCAATCCGACCACTCGGGCCGCGATGGGGGGTGTGTTGAGCGTCGTGCGGGCGGGCGGTCCAAAGGTGTCTACGCACCACGCAGCCCCGAGCTATCAACAGACTTGTAGGGGCGGGCCGCAGGTGTCTGCGCGGCAGCGCAGACGCGCAGACCCGCCCAGGCCTATCTGCTGCGAGATCTTTCGTCTCACCAAACCGCCACCGACCGTCGTCCCCGCTCGTTCGCATCGCGTGGAGTAGGCAACCCGACCTCGGCCGGTGATGGCTCCTTTGTTGCGTGTCATGCGGGCGGGTCTGAGACCCGCCCCTACGGGAACTCGTACGAGAAATGGGCATCAAGACTTCCAAAGTCTGGGAGACTTAAGAAGTCTGAAGCAATCCTACCCGCGGCCCGCGACGGGTAGTGCGCCACGCGTCGTGCGGGCGGATCTGAGATCCGCCCCTACAACAACGTGGTTGGACGCAAGCCTGTCCCGGGACACGGCAGCCAACGAAGCGTACGCAAGCGGGCCGAAGGTGTCTGCACGCCACGCGAGCCTGCCTCGTGCACGCCCGGCCTCGCTCCAACCTACCGAGCCACCCCCGCCCCTACAGGGACTCGTACGGGAAATGGGCATCAAGACTTCCAAAGTCTGGGAGACTTCGGAGGTCTGAAG
>MWCV01000084.1 GCA_002070215.1 Chloroflexi bacterium ADurb.Bin180
CCACCGAACGACTGGCGGGGGAAGGGCGAGCCGCTGCCTCGAGCATAGACTCAGGCTGGCTGGATGAGGGCAGTCTGATCCCAGCCCAGGGCGATGGGTACTATCTCCCAGAGCGAAGAGATCTGCTGGAGGTGCCTGTAGGCGGGGCTGGAGTCGCGCCGCGCGGTTCGCATAAGCCAGAGGCCCTTGAACCCGACTCGTTCAGCGGCCAGTACATTCTGCGGGATGTCATCAACAAAGATGGCCTTGTCCGCGGGGACGCCCAGCGTGTGCAAGGCGTGCTCGTAGATGGCGGCGTTGGGCTTCTTGAGGCCTACCTGAGCCGATATGGTAACGCTCTCAAAGTAGGGCCATAGCCCCAGCAGGTGCAGCAGCGACTCGAGGTACGGCCAGGCATTGGAGATGATGCCCAGTTGGCAGCACTCGCTGAGCGTCTGCAGGGTGGTAACGGCGTCTGCATAGACCTTGAACCAGCGATGTGCACCCTGTTCGTTACGGACAAGAAACGCCAGGGGACCGTTTCTGGCCATGCCCGTCCAATCGGCCAGGTTGGCCAGAATGCGACTGGGACAGCCGGCTGTGCCAGGTTCGCCAGAACGGGCGCGGCCGTAGGCCTCTTGCATGGCCGCGTCGAGGTTGTGCACGAGCACCTTGAAGGTCTGCTGCATGGGCAGACGCCTGGCCTGCTCATCCTTGGCCCAGCGCGTGCCAAACAGGGTATTGAAAGCATCAAAGTAGACGGCCTGGTACATCTGCCTCTCCGGATACATCTCGCACGGACGAGAAGATAGGGTGTCTAGTGTCGCAGGTGACATATGTCATTGAGCGACTGCAGGTAGTACGTGCCCTTTTGCCAGTCAATTACATTGACGGCGCAGGTATCCTGACCGATACGCCAATGCGCAGCGTTCGTGAGACCCAACACGCCGCACAAGAGCACTCGATTCAGCACCGTATGGCCCACGACCACCACCTGCTGATCCGGATGTCGCTCAATGATGCGCTGAAGAGCAGCCATGCCGCGTTCTCGAACCATGTCCAGGGTCTCCCCGCCGGGAAACGAGACGCGCTCTGGCTCTTCCATCCACTGGCGCGCCAATTCGGGCCAGTTGGCCCTCACTTCGCCGTAAGTGAGCCCTTGCCAGACGCCAAAGTCCATGTCGTTCAGCTCTGGCACAACCTGAGCATCCAGACCGACCCTGTCGGCGATGAACTGAGCCGTCTGGACCGCCCGCTGCAGTGGGCTGCAATACACGGCTGCTGGCTGCCATTCTCTGGCCACGCGAGCCGCCGTTGCCTGCGCCTGGCTGATGCCAACAGAGTCAAGCGGCACCTCAACCTGCCCGCGAATGCGCTCCTCAGCATTCCAGGTGGTTTGGCCGTGTCTGATCAGGATGATGCGTGTCATTGGGTCACCAAGATATGGCTAACTATCATAACATGGATGCTGCGACGGTACAAAAGGGAACGACTTGCTATTCTGCGGTAAGCTTGCAGAAAGCTTCATAGAGTCTCTGCGTGACCGGCCCCGGCCTGCCCCGGCCGATGGTCTGGCCGTCGATGCTGGTGATAGCGAGGATCTCGGGAGACGAGCTGCACAACAAGACCTCCTGGGCAGCATACATCTCCGGTACGGTAAAGGCCTCCTCGCGCAGCGGGATTCCGAGCTGTGAAGCAAGCTCGAGTACCACCAGGCGGGTAATTCCCCCCAGGATGTCGGTGTCCTCCGGGTGCGTGCGCAGCTCGCCGTTGATCACGGCCATCACATTGGCGCTGGAGCCTTCGGTCACCAGGCCGTCGCGAACCAGAATAGCCTCATAAGCACCCGCGTCGTGCGCCTGAGTCTTGGCCATGGCGTTGGGCAGGAGCATGATGGTCTTGATGTCGCAGCGACGCCAGCGAACATCGGGCACGGTGATGGCAGAGACGCCCTGTTCTCGAGCACCGGGGGTCAGAGCGATGACGGGTGTCAGCATCACCAGCATGGTCGGGTGCACTTCGGTCGGAAAGGCGTGCTGGCGCGGGTGCGAGTAGCCGCGCGTGCACTGGATGTACACGTTGGAGTCGAACACATTGTTCTCTTCCAGGAGGCGCTGAATGATATCCGGCAGGTCGTCGGCGTTATCGGGAAGGGGGAGTTGTGCCGCGGCCGCGCTCTGATGCAGGCGCTGAAGGTGGTCAGCCAGACGGAAGGGGCGGCCTCCGTAGACGCGCACGACCTCGTAGATACCGTCGCCAAGAAGAAAGCCACGGTCCTCGACGGACACTGTGGCCTTTTCCAGCGGGATATAGTCCCGATTCCAGTAGACGATGGCCATCAACTGCCTCCTGACGAGTATAAGGCGAGGCCAAAGGCCGCGCGTAGGACGGGCGGGAGTATATCGCAGCTCCAGGGGCCTGTCAATCAAAGGGAGAGGGGGGTGGCGTTCGGTTTGACACCTGGCGGGTTTTTGCTATACTGCACGTCCGCGGGCCGCTAGCTCAATTGGTAGAGCAAATGACTCTTAATCATTAGGTTACAGGTTCGAGTCCTGTGCGGCTCACAGAACGAGGACAACCGCCGGCTACCCATCGTGGTGGCAGGCGGTTTTGCTTATGTGGGAGTTGCTGTGCCGGTGTGGCTGGCCGGCGCCGCCGGAGGCTTCTGCTCCGGCGTCTTTACCACAATCTCGGACATGATCACGGTGTTGGGTACAAGCAACTCCATTCCGTCATCAGTTCGAATGAGCACGGTCCGCGTACCGATGGACTCAATGCGGCCCGAGAATCCGCGCAGGCTCACCTGGTCACCGACCCTGAGGGAGCGTTCCATGAGCAGGTACAAACCCGCCACGATATCCTGAGCGCGGCTCTGTACTGCCAGGCTGAGAGCGAGGCCGATGGTGCCGAGAAGAGTCGCGATGGCCGCGATATGCACGCCCGCCGTGGCCAGTGCCCAGAAGGTTACGGCCACGAGCGCGGCGATGTACACGAGGCGCGAGACCAGCAGGTCCACTTCCAGCGGCTGGCGACGGAGAATGCGCCTCACGGCACGCCGCAGGAGCCACGCCAGACCCAGGCCGGCGAGCAGGACCACCATCGCCGCCAGCACATGGCCAAGATGGGCGGAGGCGAGTGCGCCCAGGCGGTGCAGAATAGAGCTGACGATTCCACTGATTCCCTGATCGCTCATTGCTGTGCTGCTCTCTTGGTAGCAAGCCTTAGCCCCATTGCTGGGGAGACCGGAAATGATCCGCCCGAGGTGGCGGCATTGGCCGACATCGAGTGTCGGAGGCCATCGCCATCCTCCGTGAATCACGCCCACAGCCGTTTCGCCTGGCGAGGAGATGGGGGTCAGCCGCAACAGACAGACCGGTGGTGACCCCATCTGCAGCCAGGGTGTGTCCATTGGCAGGATTCTACAGCCCAAACCAGACAAGTCAAGAAGTGCGGGGGTGTGCTGCACCTGCAGCGGCCGCCATCAGGCCAAATGCCCCTTGCTGCCGGACTCATCTGTGACTACCGGGGTACGCTGGTCGGGGTGGAGTGCGAGGACGGCAGCACGGGTTGGCCAGGCAGAAGGCAATACCGCTCGGGCCTAACCGAGTGCTACAGTTATCGACTTGACAGGCCGGCCAAGTTGCTGCATGATATGTGCAGGATGCATATATGGGCGCAGCAAGGATCGGCCGGGCCGGGGCGGCCAGAGTCGTGGCGGCCAGGCCAGGCCGATTGCCTTGCGACGCCAACAACCAGTTCCAAGGAGATGACTGTGATGCGTATCGCTGTCTCGTCCGAAAGCAAGAATGGTCTCGATGGTATCGTAGCCGAGCATTTTGGACGCTGTCCGGCTTTCGTGCTGGTAGACGTGGAGAAGGGCGTGATTGGGGCGGTCACCAGCATCGACAATCCCTTTTATCCGAACCACGAACCGGGCCAGGTGCCCAATTTCGTCGCCGCCCAGGGAGCCAAGGTGATGGTAACTGGCGGTATGGGCGGTCGGGCGATCCTGTACTTTCAGCAGGCGGGGATCGAAGCGGTGACTGGTGCCTCGGGCACAGTCCGCCAGGCGGTGGAGGCCTACCTGGGCGGCCGGTTACAGAGCGCTGCGCCTTGCCGCGAAAGCGTCGAGCACGGTCACGGCGACGTGCATCATTGTTAGGGTAGGGCCGTGAGCTCCGGCGCGGGTCCAGCATCCCGGCTGGCCTGGGCATCCATTGGCGTGAACGTTGTGCTGAGCCTGCTCAATCTGGGCATCGCTCTTGCCTCTGGCAGCCTGGCGGTAGCCGCGGAGCTGGTGCACAATCTGAGCGACCTGGTTTCTTCCATCGCCGTATTGGCCGGGATCAAGGTCAGTGAACGGCGCAGCCGTTCTTTTCCTTACGGACTGCACAAGGTGGAGAACCTGGTCGCCAGTGGCGTGGCCATCCTGATCCTGGTGACCGCGTACGAGATTGGCAGTCAGGCGTTGCGCGGTTCTCCCACGGCTCTCCGGGTGAACGCCGGGACGGTGAGCGGAGTGGCGCTGTCGACGCTTCTGCCGTGGGTCTATGGTCGCTACTTGATGCAGAAGGGGCGAGAGCTCAACTCGCCCAGCCTGATGGCCAGCGCTCGAGAGTACGAGGTGCATATGTTCTCGTCGGGCCTGATCATCGTGACCATGCTGGCGCAGTCGGCAGGGCTGCGGCTGGATCGCGGGGCGGCGCTGCTGATCGTGCTATTGATCGTGCGCACTGGCTGGGATCTGTTGTCCAACGCCATGCGCGTGCTGTTGGACGCGTCGCTGGATCCGGAGACTCTTGATCGGGTGCGAGGTATCCTAGCAGCAGAGCCAAGTGTCAGCGCCGTGCGCTCACTGGTGGGCCGCAATGCGGGGCGATACCGCTTTATCGAGGCCGAGCTGGAACTGCGGGTGGCCGACCTGCAAAAGGCCCACCTGGTTACGGAAAGGCTGGAGCAGGCCATTCGCGGCGCAGTGCCCTACATCGAGCGGGTCCTGATCCATTATGAGCCTCGTTCCCGCGAAAACACAGTCTACGCGTTCCCCTTGGCCGATGAGGCAGGCACAGTCAGTCAGCATTTCGGTGAGGCACCCCTGTTCGCGCTGGTCACCCTGAGCAAGGATGGAGTGCTGCTGGAGCGCCGCGTGCTGGCCAATCCGCACCGAGATGAGCAGCGAGCCAAAGGGATTCGCGTGGCTGAATGGCTGGTCAAGCTCCGGGTTGACCAAGTGGTTGTGCGTGAGGAACTGGAAGGCAAGGGCCCAGCTTATGTACTCGCTGACGCCGGTGTGCGGATCGTCCTAACCCAGGCGGCGAACCTGGCTACTGCGGTAGACTCGATCCGTCGCGAACAACACGTTGAAAAGGAGTCACAGTGATCATCGCCGTGGCCAGCGGGAAAGGCGGCACGGGCAAGACCACCGTGGCCACCAGTTTGGCGCTCACGCTGATTAGCCGGGAGTCGCCATACAGGGGGCCGGTGCGGTTTCTGGATTGCGATGTCGAAGAGCCAAATGCGGCCGTGTTTCTCCATCCTGTGCTGGAGCGCAGCGAGCCGGCTGGCATTCTCGTTCCCAAGGTAGACACGACGCGTTGCACCCTATGCGGGCGCTGCGCCGAGGTCTGTGCGCACCATGCGATTGTCGTGGCCGGAACCAAAGTGCTCTTGTTCTGCCAGATGTGCCACGGTTGCGGCAGTTGTGCCGTGCAGTGCCCGGAACGTGCCATCGAGGAGGTGCTCCACGTTATGGGTACCGTTGACTCGGGCCGGGCTGGCGCGCTCTACTTTGCACAGGGAACGCTCAATGTGGGCGAGGCCGTGCCGGTGCCGTTGATCCGCGCGCTAAAGGCCGATCATCTGGCTGGATGCGCGGGGCCGTCAGGCGATGTGGCCATCCTGGATGCGCCACCAGGGACCTCTTGCCCGGTGGTGCAAACGATGCAGGGCGCCGATTTCGTGCTGCTAGTGACGGAGCCGACGCCATTTGGCCTGCACGACCTGAAGCTGGCCGTGAGCGTCGCACGCGGGGAGTTGGGGCTGCCGGTGGGCGTAGTCGTCAACCGCGATGGCTGCGGCGATGCCCGGGTGGATGAGTACTGCCGGGATGAAGGCATCCCCATACTGATGCGCATTCCACTAGACCGTACCATTGCCCAGGCCATCGCCCGCGGCCTACCGCTGGTGGAGTCGCATCCAGAGTATGGACCGCGGTTTGCCGCACTCTACTCACGCATCAGGGAGGAGGCGGCACGATGAAGCAACTGGTGGTGTTGAGCGGCAAAGGAGGCACGGGCAAAACGTCGGTAGTGGCAGCCCTGGCTGACCTGGCGTCAAGGGAGATGTCGCTGGTGCTGGCTGATGCTGATGTGGACGCGGCCAACCTGGAGCTCGTGCTGCGCCCCATAAAACTCGAGGAACACGCCTTCACCAGTGGCTACAAGGCCTTCATCGATACCAGCCGCTGCACGCAGTGCGGACGTTGTGTCGAAGTGTGCCGCAGCGACGCCATCAAGGTAACTCTGGGCGCGCATCAGGTAGAGGCGCTGGCGTGCGAGGGCTGCCTCGCCTGCTATTATGTGTGTCCGGCACAGGCCGTTGAACTGCACGAGTGCCAGGCTGGGCTCTGGTTTCGTTCGAACTCGCGGTTTGGGCCCTTGGTTCACGCGCATCTGTTTGCTGCTCAGGAGAATTCGGGCAAGCTGGTGGCCACGGTCAAACAGCAGGCGCGCGTACTGGCAGAGGAAGGCAACGCGGACCTGACCATCGTCGATGGGCCGCCCGGCATTGGCTGTCCGGTCCTGGCGGCGACGGCTGGAGCTACTCTGGCCCTGTTGGTCACGGAGCCG
>MWCV01000085.1 GCA_002070215.1 Chloroflexi bacterium ADurb.Bin180
ACTATGACCATTTCGTCGTTCGTCGAGCTGATGGCCGAGGCCAAAAAGGCCGGGCCGCGCATGGTGGCCATCGCCGCGCCCCATGAGGAAGAGATCCTGCGCTCGGCCGTGGCTGCCGAGGAGGAGGGCATCGCGAACTATACCCTCGTCGGCGACCGCGAACGCATCCGCAGCGTGGCCGCGGACAAGGGCCTCGACGTTTCGCGGATGATGGTCATCAACGAGCCAGACCCGCGCACGGCCGCACGCAAGGTGATGGAGCTGCTGCGTATGGGCCACGCCGACCTGGCCATGAAGGGCAAGATCGAGACGGGCGACTTTTTGCGCGCCGCTCTGGACCGCGAGATGGGCCTGCGCATCGGCCGCCTGTTCAGCCACGTGGCCGTGTTCGAGATCCCCGGGTTCGACCGTCTGCTCTTTGTCACCGATTCCGGCGTGGTGGTGGCGCCAACGATGGAGCAAAAGGTCGAGATCGTGCAGAACGCCATTTCCGTCGCCCAGCGCCTGGGGGTCAAGCAGCCCAAGGTGGCCATCCTCGCTGCCACCGAGATGGTCAATCCCAAGATCCCCACCACGATGGACGCGGCCAACCTGGCCAAGATGGCCGACCGCGGCCAGATTCAGGGCGGCCTGGTCGACGGCCCCCTGGCCCTCGACAACGCCATCTCGCCCGAGTCGGTGGCCATCAAGGGCATCAAGAGCGCGGTCGCGGGGAGCGCCGACATCCTGGTCACGCCCGACGTCGAAGCAGGCAACATGCTGGCCAAGGCCATCACCTACTTTGCCCGCGGCAAGATGGCGGGAGTGGTCGTCGGCGCCAAGTCTCCGCTGATCGTGGCCTCGCGCTCTGATCCGCACGAAACCAAACTCATCTCAACAGCTCTGGGAGTGCTGCTGGCCTCTTGAGCGCAGGCTGGCCTACCCGGACGAGCTGCTCAGCCAAGGGAGGTCCAAGGTGATCGAGGTTCGAATTCATGGGCGCGGCGGCCAGGGTGCCGTGATCGCTTCCAAGGTTCTGGCCGACGCCATCTTTCGTGAGGGCCGCTACGTGCAGTCGTTCCCCTCTTTTGGCGTCGAGCGCCGCGGTGCGCCGGTAGCTGCCTTCACCCGCATCGACGAACGGCCCATCCGCTTGCGCTGTCAGATCTATGAGCCAGACCACGTGATGGTGCTCGACCCGAGCCTGATGCAGGTGGTGGACGTAACGGCCGGCCTGAAGGACAGCGGCTGGGTGCTCATCAACAGCCCGGAGGATCCGGCCTCTTTTGCGCTGCGCCAGGGGCTGCGCGTGGCCACAGTCGATGCCAACGCCATCGCCATCAAGTACCATCTGGGGCCGCGCAACGCACCCATCGTCAATACCGCCATTCTGGGGGCCTTTGCCCGCGTCACCGGGCTGGTTACCGTCGACACGGTGGCCAAAGCGGTGGAAGCGGCAGTGCCCACCAAGCGCGAGGACAACGTGGCCGCCACACGCGAGGCCTTCCAGACGGTCCGTTTCAGCTAGCCAGGCGCTGGCCAGAGGTTACTCAGCAAGAGTCAGGAGAGTTGCCCTATGTCCCACATCATCAACTTTCGCTCCGTGTCGGAAATGCCCGATGTGGCCATGTCGCTCGGCACGACGCGCTACAACAAGACCGGGTCCTGGCGCTACCTGCGGCCGCTCTACCGCAACCGCACCTCGCCCTGTTTTGCTGCCTGCCCGGCGGGGGAGGACATTGCCCAGCACCTGCGCTGGGTGAAAGAGGGCCAGTACGAACGGGCGCTCACCCGCATCCTGGAGGAGAACCCCTTCCCCGGGGTGTGCGGCCGGGTGTGCCCCCATCCCTGCGAGGCCGAGTGCAACCGCGCCGAGCTGGGCGGGGCCATCGCCATTCACCACGTCGAGCGGTTCCTGGCCGACCTGCCCATCGCCCGCTGTCTGCCCGTGGTCCGTCCCATCGACCCCGACGCGCAGGCTGTGGCGGTCATCGGTTCGGGGCCGGCCGGCCTGTCCTGTGCCTACCAACTGGCGCGGCTGGGCCGCCCGGTCACCGTGTTCGAAGCGCTGAACGAGCCCGGCGGCATGATGCGCGTGGGCATTCCGCCCTACCGCCTGCCCCGCGCCGTGCTCGACGCCGAAATCGAGTCCATCGCCGCGCTGGGCGTCAAGATTGTCACCAATAAGCGCCTCGGCGACACCCTGGGCTGGGACGAGCTCAAGCCGTTCAAGGCGCTCTTCCTGGCCTTTGGCCAGCACGTAAGCAAGAGGCTCGACATCCCCGGCGAAGAGCTGGATGGCGTGGTGGCCGGACTCGACTTTTTGCGGCAGGTGAATCTCGGCAAGAAGGTGAAGGTTGGCCGGTCCGTGGCCGTCATTGGCGGTGGCAACACGGCGATGGACGCGGCGCGCTCGGCCCTGCGCCTGGGCGCGCAGAAGGTGACCATCCTCTACCGCCGCTCACGCAACGAGATGCCGGCCATCGCCGAAGAGATCGAAGAGACCCAGGCCGAGGGCATTCACTTCCAGTACCTTTCCGCGCCGGTGCACGTGCTGGGCGACGCGGGCCACGTCACCGGCCTGCGCTGCGTGCAGATGACTCTCGGTGATCCGGACGAGCGCGGCCGCCGCAAACCCATCCCCGTCTCCGGCTCGGATTTCACCGTGGCCGCCGATATGGTCATCACCGCGCTGGGCCAGGACGCGGACCTCTCGCCGGTGGCGGGCAGCGTGGATATCCGCTCCGGGCTGCTGGCCATCAACGAGGCGGGCGCAACCTCCTGCCCGACGGTGTTTGCCGGTGGCGACTGTGCGACCGGCTTTGGCACGGTGGCCTGGGCCGTTGGCTCGGGCAAACGCGGCGCCCTGGCCATCGACAAATACCTGCGGGGCGAGGCGCTGGAAGGCTTTCCACCGCTGCGCGAGCACGGCAGCGGCGGCAGCACCGTCCTGGCCGCCCCGCGCGATGTGGACCCGGCGGTGGTCACCTTCCAGGACATCAACCAGGCCTACTTTGAGTCCGAGCCGCGTGCGGTGCAGCGCCAGAAACCGGTTGGGCGGCGCGTCAAGTCCATGCGCAGCGAGGTCAACCTCGGGCTGAGCGAAGCCGATGTGCGCTGCGAAGCCGAGCGCTGCTTTAGCTGTGGCACCTGCAACGGCTGCGATAATTGCTGGGTCTACTGCCCGGACGTGGCCATCTCGCGCCTCAACCACGAGGACTATGTCATCGACTATGACTATTGCAAGGGCTGCGGCCTGTGCGCCGAAGAATGCCCGCGTGAGGCGATCGCCATCGAGGAGGAGCTCAAATGGAAAAAGTGATGATGGGCAACCACGCCATCTCCTATGGCGTGCAGCTCGCCCGGGTCCAGGTCATCGCCGCCTACCCCATCACCCCGCAGACGCAGGTGGTCGAGATCCTGTCCGAGTTCTGTGCCGACGGCCGCCTCGATGCCAAGTTCATCAAGGTTGAGTCGGAGCACTCGGTGATGGCCGCGGTAGTGGGCGCCTCGATGGCCGGCGTGCGCGCCTTCACTGCCTCGTCGTCTCACGGTCTGGCCCTGATGCACGAGGTGCTGCACTGGGCCTCTGGCGGCCGGCTGCCCATCGTGATGGCCGAGATCAACCGGACCCTCGGTCCCGGCTGGAACGTGTGGACCGAGCAGACCGACAGCCTGGCCCAGCGCGACACCGGCTGGATGCAGTTCTACTGCGAGACCAACCAGGAAGCGCTGGACAGCGTGCTGATGGGCTACAAGATCGCCGAGAAGGTGCGCCTGCCGGTGATGCTGGTGCTGGACGCCTTTGTGCTCTCCCACACCGAGGAGCCGGTGAACGTACCGGACCAGGCCGCGGTCGACGCCTTCCTGCCGCCCTACGAGCCCAGGTACAGGCTGCAGCCCGGGGCCCCGGGCGTGCCCGGCGAGCCGCACTCTTTCTTTGGCCTGGTTGGCCCGGAACACTGGATGGAGCTGCGTTTCAAGATGCAGCAGGCGATGGAAGAGGCAGTGGACGTCTCGCGCCAGGTGGGCGCCGAGTTTGGCCGCACCTTTGGCCGGCCCTACGACCTGCTCGAGTCCTACCGGATGGACGGCGCCGAGCTGGCCCTGTTTACCGCGGGCAGCATCACCGGCACCTCGCGCGAGGTGGTCGACGAGCTGCGTGAGCAGGGCCTGTCGATCGGCCTGGTCAAGCTGCGCATGTTCCGCCCCTTCCCCTACGCCGCGGTGCGCCAGGCACTGGCCGGGGTCAAGAAGGTGGCCGTGATCGACCGCAACATGTCTTACGGCTGCGGCGGCATCTTTGCCTCCGAGCTGCGCTCGGCGCTCTATGGCAGCACTTCTCAGCCAGTAGTCTTTCCGTTCATCATCGGCCTGGGCGGCAGAGACGTCACCCCGCAGTCCATTCGCGACATCGTGACTCACCTGCGCCAGCACGACCGGCCCGAATCAGAGACCATTTGGATGGAGGTCAAACGATGACCCAGATCCTCACCCCGCAATATGGTGTGTCACCAAAAGTGCGCAGCCAGCACGACGCGGTACCTCAAGACGAATGGATGACCCCCGGCCACGTGGCCTGCCCTGGCTGCGGTGCGCCGATGGCCGTGCGCTACGCCCTCAAGGCCCTCGGCGAGAACACGGTGGTGATCATCGTGGCCTCCTGCTGGTCGATCATCGCCGGGCCGTTCCCTTACTCGGCCGTTGAGGTGCCTCTCTTGCACACCCTGTTCGCCACCGGCGGCTCGATGGCCTCGGGCGTCAAGGCCGGGCTGGAAATGCGCGGGCTGAAGGACACCGCCGTGCTCACCGTGGCCGGCGATGGCGGCACCTTTGACATCGGCCTGCAGGCCCTGTCGGCCGCGGTCGAGCGCAACGAGGATTTCATCTATATGTGCTACGACAACGAAGCCTATATGAACACTGGCATCCAGCGCAGCTCGGCCACCCCGTGGGGCGCCTGGACCAGCACCACGCCGGTCAAGCACCCCAAGGACCAGCCCAAGAAGGATATGGTGGCCATTATGGCGGCGCACCGCATCCCCTACACCGCCACGGCCACCGTCGCCTACCCCGAAGACCTCATTGCCAAGGTGCGCAAGGCGAACAGCATCCGCGGCAGCAAGTTCCTGCACGTGCTGGCGCCCTGCCCCTCGGGATGGAAAACCGAGTCCAACCAGACGGTCTACCTGTCGCGCCTGGCCGTGGAAACGTGCATCTTTCCGCTGTATGAGGTCGAGCACGGCGAGGACTATCGCATCACCGTCTGGCCGAAGCAAAAGCAGCCGGTGGAGAAATACCTGCGCCTGCAGGGTCGCTTTGCCCACTTGAAGCCCGACGCCATCGCCCAGATTCAGGAGAACGTGGACCTCGAGTGGAACAAACTGGTGAAAAAGGCCGGCGGAGGACCCTGTTGAAGCGCGTCGGTGGAGTCGAGCTGCACCTGCTGAGCGATGGCCAGTTCGCCGTCGACGCGGGGGGCATCTTTGGCCTGGTGCCCAGGCTGTTGTGGGGCCAGCTCTTTGAGGTCGACGAGTCCAACCGCATGCCCAACGCCCTGGCCTGCCTGCTGATCCTCGATGGGGGCAAACGCATCCTGGTCGACACGGGCCTGGGCAGCAAGCTGCCGCCGCGCGAGCTGGAGATGCATGGCGTGCTGCGCCCACAGGGCGGCCTGCTGGAGGACCTGGCCCGCCACGGCCTGCGCCCGGGGGATATCGACATTGTCATCAACACCCACCTGCACTGGGACCACGCCGGCGGCAACACCCTGCTGCAGAACGACCGGGCCGTGCCCGCCTTCCCTAACGCGCAGTACTGGGCGCAGCGGCTGGAGTGGGCCGACGCGATGTATCCCGACGAGCGCACCCGCAATACCTACTACCCGGCCAACCTGCTGCCGATCCTCGAATCGGGTCAGCTCAAGCTGCTCTCGGGCGACACCAGGGTCACGCCGCACGTGCGCTGCGAGGTCACGCGCGGCCACACCCGCGCTCACCAGAGCGTGTACATCGAGTCGGAGGGCCAGAGCGCCATCTTTCTGGGTGATATGGCGTCAATGGCCATTCGTATGGAACGCCTGGGGTGGATCTCGGCCTTTGACACCGAGCCGCTCGAGACGCTCGAGGTCAAGCGCGCCGTGCGCGACTGGGCTCTGGAGAAGGATGCCCTGCTGTTCTTCCAGCACGACGTTCAGGTGCCTGCCGGGCGCCTGGCCAAACGGGGCGAGGGCTGGCACGTCATCCCGGAACAGGTCTAGCTGCCGGGCATAACAAAACGGGGGAGGCAATGGGCCTCCCCCGTTTCTTGTTGCTGAGTGTTGGCCGCGCTCAGGGCGTCGGGTAAGCGACCGGCGTCTGTGGCGGGGTCGTCGGCAGGGGCGGGTAAGCGCCCGGGGTGCCGGCTGGCACCGGCGTGGCCGGAGCTGCCGTGGGGATGGCCGGGTAGGGCTCGGTGGTGCCCGGTTTGGGTGTAGGCGGCACGGGGGTCGGCGGAGCGGCCGTGGCTGCTGCCTCGGTTGGCGCTGCGGTCGTTGCCGCTGCGGTGGCGGCTGGCTCCACAGTGGCGGTGGGCGTGAGGGTCGGCGCCTCGGTCGGGGCGGCTGGTGTCACCAGAATCACGCCCGAAGTCGGCGTAGGAACCACGGTCGGCGTAGGCGTGGGATTCTTGGTGCACGCGGCCGCGGCAATCACCAGCACAAGGCACAACAGCATCATCACCAGCGGCCTTGTGTCACTGCGTCTCATCAGAAACCTCCTTCAGTAGCAAACTGGGCCGGAGTATAACACAGTCGAGCCC
>MWCV01000086.1 GCA_002070215.1 Chloroflexi bacterium ADurb.Bin180
GTGCGCTGGAGGTCATAGCCAAAGGTGGTCTCGATGTCCTCGCGGATCTCGGCCTTGCTGGCGCCGTGGCGGGCGAGCCAGATGGCGAGAGCGGTGGCCTGGGCGCCTTTGATGCCCTCGGGATGGTCGTGGCTAAAGGCGGCGCTCGCGGCGGCCTCGGCCAGCACGGCCGAGCCGTTGCCCCAGCTATGGTAGGGCTGCGGATCGGGCGAATAGAGCCACGTCTTGAAGGCTCCACCATAGCCCGCGTGCGGGTAGCGGCGGCCCAGCTCGAGAGCGCACTCTTGATAGCCGCGCCCGTCCAGTATAGCCCGGGCGATGGCGATGGTGAGGACGGAATCGTCGGTGAAATGGTTGAAGGGGCCGAAGAGGGTAAAGTCCTTGCTCTTGGTGCCACGGTGGCGGAATTCATAGACCGAACCGATGATGTCGCCGGCGATGGCTCCGATCATGTGCCCTCCTGGGAATGTGGTTGATGGTGCGACACTATTCTAGTCGACAACCGCGACAGGGAGTGACGCGATGGCGGTGGTCCGCGTCGCGCGAGCGGGCCTCAGGAGGTGGAGCGGCCTGCTTGAGAGACGACGGGTTCTGCGCTATGATGGCGGTGGCACGCGCGTGACGGATAGGCAGTCAGCATATTCCGGCGGAGGGCAAGATGCGCGAGAGCAAGGTCATGAAGGGCACGCTGCTGAACAAGAACGTCCTGAAGGTGATTGACGAGCTGCGCGAGCTGTCGGGCAAAGAGCCGGGCGCGGAGAGTGCGCGGGTGGCTCTGCAGGGCATGCTGGAGGGCCTCATCCGGCAGGCCGAGTCCGGGGAAGGCAATATAGAGCGGATCGTGGAGGAGCTCATCGACCTGGGGCTGGCTTTCCCGGAGAGCCCGCTGCCGTGGCGGCACCTCTCGCAGGTCTGGCTGGACCGCGAGGAGTGGAAGAGGGCCAGGGCGGCAGCGGACCAGGGGCTCAAGGTCGAGCCGGGAGACGTGGAGCTGGTCAACAACCGCGCTGTGGCACTGGGGCGGCTGGGGGACCATGAGGCGGCCATTGTCGGGTTCAAGCACTGCATCGAGAGGGAGCCGCGCAATACTGCGTTCTACTGCCGCCTCGGCGATACCTATCGCCAGCTCAAGATGTACGAGCAGGCGGAGCAGGCCCTGCACCAGGCGCTGGAGATCGACCCGCGCTGTGCCCCGGCCTTGCTCGGCCTGGCGGTGCTGAACAATGACCGCGAGGAATGGGCCGGCTGCGTCTACTTTGGGGAACTCGCGCTGCGCTATCTCCCGGGCCATCCCGAGACGTGTCTGGTGGTCGGCGATGCGCTGCTCAACCTCCACGAGTACGAGGCGGCGCTGCAGCGTCTGATGTCCGCTACGCTGGTTGACCCCACTTTTATCGGGGCCTACGAGCTAATGTCCCACGCCTATGCCGAGTTGGGGATGTACGAGCTCTCGGTAGGGGCGGCGAGAGAGGCGCTCAGGCTTAATCCCGAGAGCTGGAGGGCGCTGGTCAATGTCGCCTATGCTCTGGGCAAGCAGGAGCGTCACCCGCAATCCGCCGACATCCTCGAGGCCGCGCTCAAGCTCGTGCCCGACGTCGAAAACCGCTGCGAGGTGCTATGGGATCTGGGGTGGGCCTGCTACAAAGCAGGCCGCTACAAGCGAGCGTTGGCCTGCACGGAGCAAGCCCTCGAGTGCGGCGAGCAGCCGGACCTGATCCTGTTCTTCAACCGAGGTCTGATTCTGCTGGCACTGGGCCGGGTGGACGAGGCTGAAGAGGCCTACCAGAAGGCGGTCGAGCGGGCCCAGGCGGAGGAGAACCATGACGTGCTGGCCGAGGCGAGCGAGAACCTGGGTGAGTTGCTGGCGCGCAAGGCAGTCAAGATCAAGTCCGGTTCGGTCATCAGCAGGCTGCTCGAGGGATAGGCCGGCGGGAGCGGCCACGCAGTTGCACGGCGGCAGCGGGACAGGTTTGCTGCGACAGCCATCGTCAGCTCCCGGGACGGTGCTTGAGGGACGACCCTGGATCGGCGATAAGGTGATCACATCAGTGACTACAAGGAGTATCGTCTGCGGCATAGCGGGGTGCGCGAACTGAAAACGAGGCCTTCGGAGATTGTGCGCAAGGTGCGCGAGAGCGCGGCGCGCTATGTGGAACGGCTGCACGAGCCCGCCACGCTGGTGATCGTGCCGGCGCTGCTGGTGCCAGAAGCCGCGGCGGCGGTTCGCCGGGGCACAGGCGATGGGGCTCTGGCCGGGGCATTCGTGTCGCTGGTGCAGCGGCGGCCCAACCTGGTCTGGGTGGGGCTGGATGCGGTGCTGGCGAGGCAGGCGGCCGGGCGGGGGGGCACTCGCTGCGTGGATGCGATGCGGTCTATGCTGCCGTGGCGCGGCGATTTGGCAGTGTGCTGGTGACGCTGGGTCGAGGACAGTTGGAAAGGGCGGCGGTGGCAGTGGAGACGCAGACGCCTCGCCAGGCCATGCGCCACCTCGGACGTTGACGGTCGTGAGCGTGTCGCTCTGTGTGGCGAGTTGTCCAGAGCGGAGGTCCGGGGCGCTCCCCTGGCGCTGATCCGGACCAGGACGCGAATCAGGGCTGGCCGGGACAGGGTTTCCTGCGGAGGCACGTATGCAGTGCGTCAAGTGCGGCACGGAGAATCCACCTCGGGCGCGGTTCTGTCTCTGTTGCGGGGCAGAGCTGGCGCAGGTGTGCCCGCGCTGTGGCAAGAGCCTGCCGGAAGGGTCCAGGTTCTGCCTGGAGTGCGGCACCAGGGTGGCCCAGGCGGAAGTGGTGCAGCTCGGCGGATCGACCGCTCTCACCACGGCCATTGAACGCCTCATCCCCCGCGAGCTCGCGCAGCGCCTGCTGGCCACGCGCGGGCGGGTCAGCACCGAACGCCGTCTGGTGACCATCCTCTTTTGCGACGTCAAGGGCTCTACCGCGATGGGCGCGACCCGCGATCCGGAAGAGACGCTCGAGATCATGCGCGGGGCGTTCGATTTCCTCATCCCACCCATCTACCACCAGAAAGGCACGCTGGCCCAGATCATGGGCGACGCCATCCTGGCCTTTTTCGGCGCGCCCATCGCTCACGAGGATGACGCCGAGCGAGCCATTCGCGCCGGGCTGGATCTGGCACTGGTTCGACTGCCCACTCCGAGTCCAACAGCGAGGAGGCTCTATCTGCCTGTGATCTGGGTTCGCTGATGCACCAGGTTCGTTGACGGCTTCCTGGGCCCGCGGCAGGCGTGAATAGCCACGTTCGGCCGGGGCCGGGTATATGTAGGGGAGGTCCGGAGGTTCGTGAAAAAACCAATCCGGCGGGAGGGCAAAATGCGTGGGTTCCGGGGCAGCGGCAGAGAGTCGGTTTTCGTCATCAACTTTGGGCGACATCCCGCGGCCGAGATGTGCACCTTTGCGAAGGGGTATGGGCGGGCGGCATCAACACTATCGCGGGAGTTGCTTGCTCGGGAGCATGTCGCCGACTACGACGTGTACCCGGCTGTGTTCCTCTTTCGGCATGCGCTGGAGCTGTACCTCAAGGGCACACTGTATTTGCTCGGGCAATTGGGTGGGCTTGAAGGTCACTCGGACTCGGTCACGGTGCCGAACCATCACCGATTACCACCATTGACCGCAGAATGGACCCGCAAGCTCGGAGAGCTGTTCCCCGGCGACCAGGAGCTGGCCGGCTTCACGTGCGCTGTGACAAGGACTACGAGCGAGTTTGCTCGGCTTGACCGCGACTCGTTCTCATACCGCTACCCGACAGACCCGAAAGGGAACCCCTCAACACCCGAGAACCAATCCGTGAGTCTGGAGGCGATGTTCAGGGTCATGAGCCAGATTCTGAACTCATTTGAGGCGATTGATCTTATGTTGCGTGCGAGACTGCGGGAAGCGACGGACTCGCGGTGCGCTTTGGACCGGTGACTCAGGCGACCTCGCAATTGGCCGCTGTCTCGCGTGGTAGACAGGAATCGGACAACAAGTTGCTGCGTTGCAAGGCGATAGCGCCTGCGCCAAGGAGGTAGCGTGTCTCCAGTAGTACCATTCGCCCGACGTGTCGGAGCGTCAAAGGCGACCCATCCTGTCGAAAGAGAGGTGCCTGACACAGCACGCATTGGACTGGGGCACATCCTCAACGAATTGGTGTCAGATGAGTACCTGTCTGGGTGGGATAAGGTGGCCGACGTGGCACACTATGTTGCGAGGACTCCAGTGGAGGAGATTGACGCTTTCGCCTCAAACAAGGATTCGGTCCTTCGTCTGTTGCGTGAATTACCCTGGCACAGTGTATACGACCTGATTGAGCGAATCCATCCCTTGATCCAGGCGAGAAGAGTGTGGGACGGAGACTCTGAGACCTGGCTTGAGCAAGGGACTCTGGAACAGTCGAGGCAGCTGTTTTGTGAGCGTGTCAATCAGCTTTGCTGCGACGAGAATCTGGCGTTCGACTTTCGGGATGGAGCTTTTCGGCGTCGCTTGCGCCCCCAGACCGACAAATCGCTGTCGGAGGCGGGATATGTTCTTGCGGAACCCCAGTACAAGAAGGCGCTCGCGCATATCAGGAAGGCCCTTGAACGGTTCAACAGACGTCCGGACCCTGACTATGAGAACTGCGTCAAAGAGGCCGTGTGCTGCATGGAGAAGGTCGCCGCGGTTCTGCTTGGTAAGAACGGAGTCGGCGAATTTGACACGTTGGTGAGGACAAAGCGAGGGTGCGAGGCTGGCCAGATTCCACCAGCGCTGGCAGAGTGCCTTCTGAAGTTCTGGGCGTTTCGTGGCTCTGCCGAAGGCGTCGCGCATGGGGGAGCGGCGGGTGGAGTCGTGGGTGTGGAGGAGGCCGAGTTTTCCCTCAGTCTGACTGGCGCATGCGTGACGTACCTGCACGCTAAGTTCCGGGAAGAGGAGCTGCCCTTCTGAGTGAGCATAGCGGCGCCAGGGTGGGTCATCGGGTGCTGCTCTCAGGGGGAGGCGGTGGCAGCGTCGTACATCCGGGACTTGCGCTCCCGTGGCGATGCGGATCTGTCGGGTTGTGGGCAGCGCGAACGCTGGGGCAGGCGGCCGTATTGCGTCCAGCATCGTGGGGCCGACTGTCTATGCGCTCCGGCTGTGCTCGATAGACCTCAGTCGAAGCGCTGCACCTGAATCCCTCAGTTGCTTTCGCGGTGAGCTGTCTTCCCCTTGCCCCTCCCATACCTCTCCCCAAACCTCCGCGTCACCTCCCACAGGTCGGGCGTCAACCTCTCCCTGACCTCCCTCACCACCTCTGCCGCCACCGGCCCGTAGAACGCCTCGGCGATCCCTCCTGCGATGCAGGCCTGGGTGTCGGCATCGCCGCCCAGGGAGACGGCGTTGCGCACGGCGTCTTCCCACGAGGTCGAGTCCAGGAAGCAGAGGATGGCCTCGGGCACGCTGCCCTGGCAGGAGACGTCAAAGCGGTACTCCGGGCGGATCTGGTCCACGGTGCGCTGGAGGTCATAGCCAAAGGTGGTCTCGATGTCCTCGCGGATCTCGGCCTTGCTGGCGCCGTGGCGGGCGAGCCAGATGGCGAGAGCGGTGGCCTGGGCGCCTTTGATGCCCTCGGGATGGTCGTGGCTAAAGGCGGCGCTCGCGGCGGCCTCGGCCAGCAC
>MWCV01000087.1 GCA_002070215.1 Chloroflexi bacterium ADurb.Bin180
CCACCAGCAAATCTAGCCTGCCTCCATCGTGCAGGTCCGTTTGCAATTCGTTGGTATCTGCCAGAATCGCGTCCAAATCAAGCGCACCCGCGTCGCTGATCGGTAGCCCACCCGCTGCATCCGCCGCCGCATTGGGCAGGGCCGTCAATCCCAGTCGCACACCATCCGCCGGGTCATAGTTTACCAGTTCCACCTCCACATAAGCCGGGTCAATCGCCGCCCCGTTCACGCACAACTGAACCCGATTCACGCCAGTTGCAAACGCCGCGTCCGGCCAGTCCACACGGTATGTGCAGCGCAGCGGCCTGCAAGCCGCACCCGAGCTGCTGCTGTTGCCTGCGCCGTAGGCCCGCCCGGGGGGAGTCGGCGAGTCTGCGAGTCGCGAGTCAACGGCTGACGGCGTCGACGGCAACGAAGTCGACGGCAACGAAGTCGACGGCTGACGGCGTCAACGGCTCAGGCGCCCTCCGGCGTCAGTGGGGCGGGCTTTCCACTCACATTCAGAACTCCTGACCCGTTTTCATCAGATCCGGCGCGCGGAATGTGATGCACCGCGGCGGTGTCCAGGTTCAGCTTGTGTCCTGGACGATGTAGCGGATGGGGTCCGGGCAGCCGATGAGGCGCAGGATGTCGCGCTGCTCGTCATTGATCTGGATCTGGTTGTGCCAGGGCTGTCCGGTCACGCGTGTGCTGACTAGCCGGAGGACAGAGAAGCGCTTCATCAGTTCGCGCGTGGTCATGACGTTGTAGCGCGCGGTGCGGAGTTTGGCTCGGCGGGACAGCAGATCGATCAGGGAGTAGACGGTAAGGGCTGCGACGAAGATGAGTAGCAGGGCCAGGATACGGGTCTGCTTCTTCAGCCAGAGTGGGTGGACGGACAGCTCCTGCTTGAAGTTGCGGAAACGAGACTCGATCGTGCCTTGGCCGCGGTACAGCTCGAATACCTCGTCTGGAGTTGGGTTACCAGATAGGTTGTGGATCAGGATGTAGCGGCCGTCGCCGCGGGCGGCTTGCTGCAGGGCCTTGTCGTTGATCCAGTGGCGCAGGGACAAGTGACCGTCGTCGCCTGCTGTGAGTTCGTAGCCGATGATGCCCTTCAGGTCGTGGGGGATGGCGCGGTCGATGCGGGCCTGGGTGTACGGGCGGCTCTTGTATTGGCGGGCGTTGGGGTTCTGGGCCTTGCTATGGATGTCGTCCAAGCGGGCCTGCGCCTTGGCGATCTTGTCGTTTCGTTGCTCCTGATCCATCTGCTCTCGGCGTGGGCTGTAGATGAACAACGCCTGGACCCTGACGGGCGTGTCTTGCCGCTGGGGCTGCAGACGCACGGTGGTAGCGTAGGCGTAGGTGCAATCATCCGGGGCATTGATGCTGCGATAGCGCAGGGGCGTGAACTTGTGGACAGGGACCTCTGCAAGCCTGCGCTTCTGGTTGTCCCCCAGCACCGATATGGCTCCCAGGAAGTGCGCTTTGGCTTTGCGGAACACCGCGACGGTTTCGTAGTTGATCCCCGCGCGGTCGGCAACAACGACCAGGTCACTGGGACGTACTCGCTGCTTGAGATCGTCCAGCAGGGGTGAAACCAAGGGCGACTGGTGGGCCTTGCCGGACACCACTTGATAGCGCACGGGTATGCCGCCCTGATTGCTGACGGCCATGTCCAGTTGCACTTGTCGTTGGTGGATCCGGCCGCCGCCATAGCCTTTGCAGATGTACTCGGTCTGCTGTCTTGCGTCACTGAACAGGATGCTGGTCAGGTCCCAGTGAACGATGCGCGCGTCCACGTCGTACGCCTGCAAGGCCCGGGTCACCAGGGCAGACTGGATGTCGGTCATGTGCTCGTATACAGCGTCCAGCATCCGGCCCATGCGATGGTCGTTGAACTTGCTCTCCGGCTTGCCGTAGATGGCCGACACGTTGTATCGCATTGCCCATGGCCTGAGGTCGTACAGAGGCAGCCGGTGGGGCGCCTGCAAGATGTGCAGGACCATGAACTCGAAGGCTTCGCCATTGGTGACATGGTCGCCATCCTTCATGGGGCAGTACCGATCCACGATGTCGATCAGCCCCAGCTTGCGGGTGACCGGCAAGACCAAGGGCATCGTCGGGGGTAAGTCCCGCACGCGGAATGTGGCATTGCCCGCTGAGTACCTGTCGATGGTAGACATGAACCCAGCATAGCAGAAAGCCTAGGAAATGTCTAGTAACTAGGTTATATATTTGTCCGGCATCGGGTTCGCCCACCCGACCGGGTGTTATGCCGGACAGGATCTGATGAAAACGGGTCCTGACACGCAGTACCGTTTGGATGTCTATCTTCGTTTTGTCTAACATCGAAGTGCAGGCGCCATCGTGTCTCGGGGTAGACGGGGTCGTCGGAGTTGATGGCGGTGCACAAGGCCTGGAGAGCGCGGGTGAAGCGTGGGGCGCTCATGGGCTCGAGGGTGACATGGACATCCCAGCCGTCCACGCGTATGGTGCCGGTCTGTTGGAGTACTGCGCGGATGAAGGCGTGGCCCTCATCGGCGTTGCGAGCGAAGGCGCCCTGGATGCGGCGTACCAGTAGGCATTCGGTACGGTAGGCTGCGATCTTGACCAGGTCGGAGCAGAGCTTGCGGTCGACGGACAGTTTGACTTCGTCGGCGCGGTCGGTCTGTGAGAGCATGCATCTTGGGGCAATGGCTTTGCGCTGGCGCAGGAGGCTGTCTATCAGTTGTGTTTGTGCTGTGATGCGCCGCTCGGTGTACCGCTGGGCGTCGGTGGGTTGGGCGGCGGTGCTGGCGGCCTGGGCCTGGGCCTGAGCTTGCAGTCTGCGCAGTTGTGCGCGGGCCTGGCGTAGTTGCTTGGTGAGTGCTTTGTGATCTGGGTTGGGGACTTCGCGGTCCTCCACGGGCTCAGTGCCATAATCCACTACCGCGTCGATGTTGTAGTTTTGGCGCATGTACTTGAAGAAGTTCTCCTGTTGCCAACGGGCGATGAGTTGGAGCACCACATCCACGGCGGGCGCGTCCTGGTTACTGGCTACGACATGAGTTTGCTTGCCATCGGGGCATTGGATCACGATCAGCCGGGCTCGTCCGTAGCCCGAGACGGACAAGTGCGTGTCAGCCAGTGTCATGACTTCGCTTTTGTGCCCGTCGGGCATGGTGTACTGTGAGAAGGCATCTTCGGGCAGCAGGTCATGGTGTCCCGGGCGATAGGTGACGAAGTCGAAGCCTTCGGCGACCAGCTTCTTGAACGTGGCGCCCGACCATCCTCCACGATCGAAGGCCACCGTCATCCGTGCCGGCCCCACCAATCGGCGCACGTCGTCGAGGACTTGAGGGAGCACTTGCGCCACGGTGGGGTGCGCTTCATGGGTGATGCGCAAGAGGGGTTGCCCCAGGCTGTCATTGGTCCAGGTGTCTGTGGTCGCCGGCTGACACAGTCGTCGTCGGGCACACCAACCCTTGGCGATGGGGCGCTTCCCGTAGTAGGCTCGGGTGTGACCGTCTACGTACAAGGTGGCCAGCTCATCGGTCGCCTCGTCGACCCAGCGTCTGGCCATGGCGTGGTACCAATCCATGGCTTTGTGTCTGGCACCGGTCTCTTTGAGTTTGCGACGTAAGGTCTTGACTTCGAATATGCGCGATAGTCCCAGCAGACGTCCCAGGCCATCGGGGTCTTTGGTTTTGAGGCTCTCGGGGTTCTTGACGCCCAGCCAAGCCATGGCAAACAGTCCCTGCACAAAGGCGCGCAACCCATAGATGCCCCGGCGCAACTGGCCGTACACGTTGCGGGCCTCCTGCAGCAAGAGCCCGCCTTCAGCGGCCACGGCCAGCAGCACTCCGGCGCCGTACACTCCCTGGGCATCCTGGAATTCTACGTCTGCTTCGGGCTTGTCCAGATCATCGCCTACGATGTCCTGTTGGGCTTGTGCCAGATTCTCGGCGGGGTCCTGGGGCTGTGCATCCACCGGCTGGTCATTGGCCTCCGTGCCCTCGTCGTCCACAGCCAGCCCCAGTTGCGACGGCCCCGGCCTGTCGTGGGGGTCGTAGCCGCGCTCTTGGAGGATGGAGTACACCGTGCGACTACTGACCCCTACCTGTTGGGCGATGGCGGAGATCTTGCGCCCTTCATCCCGCAGTCGACATACCCGCAGCGCCACGGTCTGGGGTGTCTTGTCGCCGCGCTCCTTACGGATCAGCGCCGCCACGCCTTGGCGGGCGGCCGCGGCGCACAGGCGGTTGACTTGCCTGGGAGTCAGGCCAAACGCGGCAGCAAGCTCCGTCTGCTTGGCGTACTTACCCTTCGCAAGCAGCCAGATGGCCACGTTGCGCTCCGTGCGGTCGTTCACGTCATGCTGGGCCAGAACTATCCCGCGCACATACACCGTTCGCTGGCCATCGCACTCCACCAGCCATACGTGCTGGTTCACAGCGCGGTGACCGGCACACGGCCGCCCAAGATCAAGGGCGCACTGGCCGTCGGTCAGGTCGGCAACAGGGCTGGGAGAGGGCGAAGTATCCATACACTAACAAACACCAGTGGCGCCGATAAGTTCCGAAAAATAGACATTTATCTCCCGAAACATGCGCCTGGCCCAGCCCAGACACACCAGGCACTCCTGCCCACCGCCTGCCTGCATGTCAGGAGTTCTGAATATACCGCAAGACACATTTAGGCACGCGATATTCCACAGGACGTCGCAGAATGGCGGGCGTCTGAACAGCGGCATGGACTTCTCCGACAGGCTCGCAAGCCCGTGGAACCCGACCCACATCCCCCTCCTCTGTGCCGTTCGCGCGGTCCGGCAGGACCGCGCGGGTCGGGGGCGTCACCCCCGTCGGGGTTCCGCGCGGAGGGCGACGACTGGCGGTGCCTGCAGCCCCGCCGACTGGGATGGTGGCTCTCGCCGTCAGCCCCACCGCGGGCACGGTCTGCTCTGGTGCCATCGGCGGTGAGCGGCCTGCCGTCTGGCCCGAAGGGCCAAACGGAACGCGGCACGACGGCCGGCGGGCGGCACCCGGACCACGTCAAACACATACGGAGACCCGCGGGCACGGAGGGTACCGATCACGGTTGTGGGTTCTGGCGGAGCGAGGTGCCCGACCTTGCGGGCCTGGAGACCCGCGGGCACGGGCGACCGACCAGTGAGCGGCTTCCGCTGTAGCGTGTGATGCCGACCGTGCGGGTCAGAGACCTCCGGGCACGGTGGCTTCAGCTTGCTCCCTACGGCTTGAGTGGTACGAGTTGCGCTCCTGCACCTCACATTATGCATCAACGCGCTGGAGCCGCATTTCGCCATTGCCGCGTCTGGAACGGTTGAAGCACTGCATTTCTCCCCCCTCCTCCCGTCGCCCGCGGGTGTTTGCGGGCGTAAGGGAGAGGGGGGTATGAGCCGCAGGTGCAGTTGACTCAGCAGGTGAGGCCTTTGGGAGGGCCGGAGCCTGCCAGTGCGG
>MWCV01000088.1 GCA_002070215.1 Chloroflexi bacterium ADurb.Bin180
AGTTGCCGGACTGGCCCAGGCCAGAAGCGGAGCTTGTGGAGGAGGATCCGACCGTATGATCTCTTGTCCCGGATGCGGCACCACCAATCGACGGGGAAGCAGGTTCTGCGGCCACTGTGGACAGCCTCTCGATCCGACGCCAGATATAAGCTGCCCGGAATGCAACCGTCTGAATCCCTCCGATAGCATCTACTGCGCTTTTTGTGGAGCCAGAGTAGTCTCACTCACTGCCGAGCCGGTTGAAGCCAGTGCCGGTCCGGTCGTTGAGCCAGCTCCGGCCGAATCCGACGCCACCGCGCCGCGCGAGGTACCCTCGTGGCTGTACGAGACCCGGGAAGCAACAGAATCAGGCGCGCCAGCTCCTGCAGCAGAGGCTGCCCCGGTGCCGTCCCCAGCCCACTCCAGCAAGTACCTCGAGGACATCGAGGGAGCCCTGCCTGGCGCAGCCGGCTGGCTCCCGGTGAATGCCCGGGCCGAGCCTCTGCCCAAGGTCGAGCTGCCCACTCCGATAGCCGCTCGCAAACAGGGCTGCCTGGCTATCTTGCCGCTCCTGCTCTGGCCCCCTTCCAGGTAGGCCGACGTGGAGATCACCCGCGAGCAGGTCCTGAATGTCGCGTCTCTGGCCCGGCTTTTTCTGACTGACGAGGAGGTCGAGCTGTACCGGACTCAGCTTGCTGCGATACTGCAGCAGGCCGAGATTCTCCAGGGGTTCGACTCGGAAGCGTTGCCTCCGCTGGCCGGCATTCCCTCCGCCAGCAACGTTGTACGCCAGGACATACCCACGCCCTCTCTCTCCCGTGCCGACGCCTTGCACAATGCCCCGTCCGTGACGGACAGTCACTTCGTGGTCCAGGCGGTGCTGGAGGACGGGCAGACACCACCAGCAGCCCCTGCCTGAACCTGCTGCCAGCGATGGTACGTGCCATGCCCCTGCATCAACTGACCATCCACGAGGCTGCCGGTCTGCTGAGCCGCCGCGAGATCAGTGCCGTCGAGCTCACGCAGGCCGTCATCGAGCGCATCCTGGACGTCGAGAACGACACCAGGGCCTACCTCACCCTCGCCTTCGAGTCGGCGCTGGAAGAGGCGCGTTTGGCAGATGAACGTCGGCTCGCCGCAAGCGGCTTGGAGGGAACTTCTCCCCTGCTCGGCATTCCCCTGGCGATCAAAGACGTCATCTGTACGGCCGGCCTGCCCACCACCGCCGGGTCGCGCATGCTCGAAGAGTTCGTCCCGCCCTACGACGCGACGGTCATCACCCGGCTCCGCGAGGCGGGAGCGGTTCTCCTCGGCAAGACCAACACCGACGAGTTCGCCATGGGTTCGTCCACCGAGAACTCGGCGTTCTTTGCCACGCGCAACCCGTGGGACCTCACCCGCGTGCCTGGCGGCTCGAGCGGGGGAAGCGCTGCTGCCGTCTGTGCCGACGAGGCACTCGGCGCCCTGGGCAGCGACACCGGAGGCAGTGTCAGGCAGCCCGCCGCCTTTTGCGGCATCGTAGGGCTCAAGCCCACCTACGGGCGAGTGTCCCGCCATGGGCTCATCGCTTTTGCCTCGTCGCTGGATCAGATCGGGCCTCTCGCCAGAGATGTTACCGACTGCGCGCTCCTGCTTGGCGCTATTGCCGGGCACGACCCACGCGACTCGACCACGCTCGATGCACCTGTTTCGGATTACACGAGTTGCCTGGACGGTGGGGTGCGCGGGCTCAGGGTTGGCCTGCTGCGCGAACAGCTAGACCTGGTGCCTGACCCTGCGGCAGCCGAAGCGGTGGAACGTGCCGTCCAAGTCCTGGTGGATCTCGGCGCGGTGGTGGAGGAAGTGAGCCTGCCGCACGCGCAGTACGCCCTGCCGGCCTACTATCTCATTGCCTCGGCTGAGGCCTCGGCCAATCTCGCCCGCTACGACGGCGTGAGGTACGGCCTGCGGGCTCCCGATGAAGGCGGCTTTTGGTCCACCTACTGTCGGACCCGCCAGCAGGGTTTTGGGTCCGAGGTCAAGCGGCGTATCATGTTGGGGACCTATGCTCTTTCGGCCGGCTTTTACGACGAGTACTATGTGAAAGCACAAAGAGCTCGCCTTGCGGTCAAGGCTGATTTCGACCTGGCCTTTCAGCGTCTGGATGTCCTGGTCGGCCCGACCACACCAACCGTTGCCTTTGGAATGAGCGAGAGACTGGCTGACCCGCTGCAGATGTACCTGTCCGACATCTTTACCCTGTCTCAGAATCTGGCCGGCGTCTGCGCCATCTCCGTGCCCTGCGGGTTTGCGTCCAGTTCCGCTTCTGGCGGGCTTCCAGTCGGCCTGCAGATCACCGGGCCGTCGCTGGGCGAGCAGACAATCCTGCGCGCCGCCTATGCTCATGAGCAGGCGACGTCATGGCACCAACACACCCCTTCCCTGAAGGAGGAGCAAAGATCATGAAGGTCATCATACCCCTGGCCGGATTTGGCACCCGGTTGCGGCCCCACACCTACACCAAACCCAAGCCGCTGGTGCGGGTGGCCGGCAAGCCGGTGCTGGGGCACATCCTCGACAAGCTGGCCGGCCTGCCTATCGACGAGATCATCTTTATCGTGGGCTACCTGGGCGACCAGATCCGCGATTACGTTTCGGCGAACTATCACTTTCCATCGCGCTACGTGGAGCAGAAGGAACTCAAGGGCCAGGCTCACGCTCTGCACCTGGCCGCCGACCATATCTCTGGTCCAGTGCTGATCGTCTTTGTGGACACCATCTTTGAGGCCAACCTCTCGGCCCTGGCCGACCTCAAGGAAGATGGCGTGATCTATGTCAAGGAAGTGGATGACCCGCGTCGCTTCGGCGTGGTCATCACCGAGAACGGTTACATCACCCGCCTCGTAGAAAAGCCCTCCACGCCTGTCTCGAACCTCGCTGTGATTGGTGTGTACTACGTGCGCAACTCGCAGCTCATGCTGGACTGTATCTCTACGCTGATCGAGCGCGACATCAAGACCCAGGGTGAGTACTTCCTGGCAGATGCTTTCCAGCTCATGATCGACCGCGGGGCCAGGTTTGTAGCCCGTACAGTTGATGTGTGGGAGGACTGCGGCAAGCCAGAGACCGTCCTGCACACCAACCGCTATCTCCTGGAGCACGGTGGCGCACAGGAGGCCAAGACCGAGAACTCGGTGCTGGTTCCGCCGGTGTACATCGAGCCGTCAGCCGTGATTCGCGACTCGGTGATCGGCCCCTACGTCAGTGTGGCCGAGGGCTCGACCATCATTCGTTCCATTATCCGCGACTCGATTGTCAACGAGTTCGCCCACATCGAAGATGCCAACCTGAGCCAGTCGTTGATTGGCCGGGACGCTGTGGTGCGGGGCTCGTTTCAACGCCTCAATGTGGGCGATTCCTCCCAGGTCGAGCTCATGCCCGGTGAGGAACAGTAGATCACAGAGCAGCAGATAACTACCTTGAAGGAGGCAACTTTACCATGATCATCGGAGTTCCGAAGGAAATCAAGGACAACGAGTACCGTGTCGCGGCAACGCCTGGCGGCATCTACCAGCTTCATCGTGAGGGACACCGGGTGCTGGTTCAGGCTGGCGCCGGTGAGGGCAGCGGATTCAGTGACGAGGAGTACGCCCAGGCGGGCGCAGAGCTGATTCCCGAGGCCGCGCGAGTGTGGTCCGCAGCGGATATGATCATGAAGGTCAAAGAGCCCTTGCCTGCAGAGTACGAGCACCTCCGCGAGGGGCTCATTCTCTACACCTACCTGCATCTGGCGGCCGACGAGAAGCTCACTCGCGAACTCATGAAGCGCAAGGTGACCGGCCTGGCCTACGAGACAGTGGAGCTGCCCAACGGAACTCTGCCCCTGCTCACGCCGATGAGCGAAGTGGCGGGCAAGATGTCCGTCCAGGTTGGCGCCCGCTACCTGGAAAAGATGAATGGCGGCCGGGGCAAGCTGCTGGGCGGCATTCCGGGCGTACTCCCGGCCGACGTGGTCATCCTAGGCGGCGGCACGGTGGGCACCAACGCGGCCATCGTGGCGCTCGGCATGGGGGCGTCGGTGCTCATTGTCGACGTCAACGTAGACCGGTTGCGCTATCTGACGGAGGTGCTGCACGGCAACCTCAAGACGCTGGTCTCTACCCCCCACAACATCGCCGAGGCCCTCAAGCGAGCCGACCTGGTCATCGGCGCCGTCCTGGTCAAGGGGGCCAAGGCGCCCAGGCTGGTTACCAGGCAGATGATCGATGATATGAAGCCGGGCAGCGTGATCGTCGACGTGGCGGTGGACCAGGGCGGTTGCATCGAGACCACACGCACCACATCGCACAGCCAGCCGACGTTCCAGGTCAACGGCGTCGTGCACTACTGTGTGCCCAATATCCCGGGCGCTGTACCGCGAACTTCGACCTACGGCCTGTCCAACGCCACCCTGCCCTATGCCGTCCGCCTGGCCAGATTGGGCCTGGCGGCCGCGGTGGCGCAGGATCCGGCCCTGGCCAAGGGAGTCAACACCTACCAGGGACACGTCACTTACAAAGCGGTGGCAGAGGCCTTTGACATCCCATACCGCCCGCTGAGCGAACTGCTCTAGCAGGCCAGGGGCCTGCAGGTCGAGGAGCCCAGCGCGCATGTTGTACGAGCCGACCATTGGCATTGAGGCCCACGCTCAACTGACCACGTCGACCAAGATGTTCTGCGCGTGCCGCACCGCCCCGGTTCTCACTGGCGCTGCAGGGGGGCGTGCCTCACCAGAGGCGAACGCACCGGCGAATAGCCTGCTGTGTCCGGTGTGCCTGGGCCTGCCTGGTGCCCTGCCCGTGATCAACGAGCGCGCCGTGGAGTTGGGGGTGAGTGTCGCCCTAGCCCTGCACTGCCGTATCAACACCTCTACCCGGTTTGACCGCAAGAACTATGCCTACCCGGACCTGCCCAAGGGCTACCAGATCTCGCAGTACTTTACGCCGCTGGGCGGCGATGGCTGGCTCGAGCTGCAAACTGGTGACGCCGGGCGACGCGTCCGCATCCAGGACGTTCACCTGGAGGAGGATACCGGCAAGCTGATCCATCAGCCGGGCCGGACCCTCATCGACTTGAACCGGGCAGGCATACCCCTGCTCGAGGTCGTGACCCGGCCTGACCTGCACTCGGCCGAAGAGGCGCACCTCTACGCTGTGGAGCTGCGGCGCTACCTGCTCTACCTGGGAGCGTGCAGCGGGGATTTGGAGAAGGGAGCGCTGCGCTTCGAG
>MWCV01000089.1 GCA_002070215.1 Chloroflexi bacterium ADurb.Bin180
TGTCAATAGTCGGGTCATGTTTACCACCCATAGTCGGGTGGTGTTTACCAGGCATCGCCGGACGCAT
This sequence comes from Chloroflexi bacterium ADurb.Bin180, assembly GCA_002070215.1. NCBI lineage: Bacteria > Bacillati > Chloroflexota > Chloroflexi bacterium ADurb.Bin180. The sequence continues at coordinate 68 of MWCV01000089.1, forward strand.
GTTTACCACGGGTCGGGCCATGGCGGGTGAATAAGGGTGCTACTCAGTCAGGGTTGGGGGCACCTCCTTTCGGCGGTGGCGTTGGCGGAAGCTGTCGCCGCGGATGGTCAGGGTGTGGGCGTGGTGGGTCAGGCGATCCAGCGCCGCACTCGCCAGGAGATCATTGTTGAAGACTTCCGCCCATTCATCGAAGGCGCGATTGCTGGTGACGATCAGTGAGCCGCGTTCATAGCGCTCGGTGATGATCTCGTATAGATCCTGAACGGCCTGAGGGGGCAGCACCTGTAGGCCGAAATCATCCAGCACCAGCAGGTCGCAGTGCAGAATGCGGTTCAGCAGGCGCACATGGGTGCCATTGGCGCGCGCCGTGTGCAGGTCATTCAGCAGACGATGGGTGGGTTTGGAGACCACGCGGAAGTCGCGTTTGAGCGCTTCAATGGCCAGGGCGTTGGCGAGATGGCTTTTAGCGCGTCCATATATATGCCTCCATCGTACAGAAGGTTCTCCGCTAGTCAGATGAGGTCGCCGTTTTCAGCACACCCTTGTGGTGTTTCTTCGCTGCTACGCGCTGCCGCAACTGCGTCAGCAACTGTGCATCCTCACGAATGAGATACACGCCGCTGGCTGAATCGTGTTCGATATACGCCGGAGGAATCACTTCCCTGTAGATGTAACGATAGACGGTGGCGTGATTCACCTCAAGCCGCTGCGCCAGCTGCCTGACTGTCAGGTAACCCTCAATCTGTGCGCCACGTCGTAGCTGTTCCAGCGGCATATACCATTGGCGGGCCAGACGAATCTTCATGACGTGCGTAGCTGTCACAACGGAAGAACGCGCCGAGTGGAAGCCTTCGGCGGTCAGATGTGCTGCCGTTTCCTCGTCGCTGGCGCCCTGCTGCCACAGGTCGTGAATCCGCTGCACCATGTCTGCCCGTCGGCTCACGTTCTGCTCCGCGAAAATGGGCGTCAGCGTCGTGTGATCGGAATAGTGCCCTGACACCCAGACGATGCGGGCCTCGATGTAGTCGGGAACGGTCCGGTTGACGCTGACATAGCTAATCATGCTCCGCAGCAGCTCCTTGCGCTGGGCGTTGGAGAGCGTGGGCCAGACTTCGGGTAGATGGGCACTGATGTCGCGAAACTGTTCCCGTAGGTGCTCGGGCACGGCAGTGGGCCGCGGCATGAGTTCGAAGTGGCGGTAATCTTCTTGCAGTTGTTGATACTGGCAGAGTTTCGCTTCCCACCGCCGCTCCAACTCAGCAGCCACCAGCCGGTTCTCCGGATCGACCGCGTCATACTGCCGCTGCGCTAGATGGGCCTCGTACTCGGCCCGCTTGAGTTGCTCTTGCCAGTGGCGTGCCAACCGTTCGTGTTCCTCGCGTTGGGCAGCCAACACGGCCTCCAGCGCATCGATCTGGGCCGGTTGGATCGCATTGAAGAAAGCCTCGACCACCACGTCATCCAGCGCCGGGGCGCGCACGGACATGCAGGCGGGGGCGTCTGTCGTACGCGCCAGCCCCCCACACACGTAGCGTGGCGTCGCCTTGAAGACCACTCGCATGTAGTGTCCACACCGACCGCAGCGCACCATGCCCTGCAGCAAGCCGGCCCCCTCACGTGCCACGCCTTGCGCGCGTGCCTTCTTCTCGGCGAACTGCAGGCCATTCTGCTGAATCCGTTCCTGGTTGGCCAAGTACTGCTCCCAAGTGATATACGCGGGGTACACATCGTGTTCCAGGTGCACCCACTCCTCCAGAGGCTTGCGCACTCTGCCCGCGGCGGGACGACCCGGATCACGACGCGTCGGCTCTGCCTGCCGCCGTCCGTAGGCGAATGTCCCAGCATACGCGGGATTGTGCAGTATATCGGTAACTGCGGCTTCGCTGGCGACCTTCCACAGCAGTTGGTGGGCGTGCGGTCCAGCGCTTTGACGACGCGGAAGCAGGATCTGGTGCTGACGCAGGTAGCGCAATACCTTGGTGACACTCCCCAGAGTCGCGAACTGCGCAAACATCAGTTCGATGACATGACGCACTTGATCGTCGGGATCCTTGACCACCGTCCCATCTGACAAACGCAGGTAGCCTGTAGGCAGGAGTTGCCGGTACGCGCCCCGCTTGACTTGCGCTAGCCGCCCTGAGTCCAAGCGCTGGCGCAACCAATGCAACTCTGCTTCGCTCATGGTGCCCTTGAGGCCCAATAAGAGCCGATCATTGTACAGTCGGGGGTCGTAGATCCCATCGTTGTCCGCAATGAGTGTGTTGAACATCGCCGCCAGGTCCAACAGATGGTACCAGTCGTAGTTGTTACGGGCGAGGCGGGAGACTTCATAGCCGAACACGATGCCGACGTGCCCTAATGATACTTCCGCCACCAGGGATTGGAAACCCACCCGCGCCGTGGTTTCGCTACCTGAAGTCCCCAGATCGCAGTCGATGACCCGAATGCGTTCTTCAGGCCACCCCAACTCCAGGGCGCGTTGTTTGAGCCGGTACTGATACACCTGGCTTTCCTGATTCTGGGCGACTTGTTTCAGCGTGGATTGGCGCACGTAGATGTAGGCCCAGCGTTGCTGATGCGCGAGCGTCAGCTTGGGATTACTGATGCGGCTCGTTGACAGTGTTCCCGGCGCACTCATGAAGCCCCTCCTGTTCCCGTGACACGATCAGGCTCTGACACACGCGTACGACCGTCTGCTGGACTGTCTTCTGTTGGACCGCAGTCAAGGTTCGCCACACATTCTCCAGATTGGTGACCAACTGCATTGGCTCGGGCGTCGGTTGCACATCCATCTCCACACTTCCTTTGGACCTGCGCTTGGAGAGACGCGAAAGTCTGAGTCAGACTGTGGAGTGAGGATATATCCAGTGGCAACGGATACACATCGACACGTGGGGGGGCCAGGCTGGTGGCCGCCAATGGTATCAGCCGTTCGACACCTTCGGGGAGGCGAACCAGGCAGGAGGGCGTCAGGTACTTGTGGTTCTTGATGTGGAGGAGTTCGAATGTCTGATCGTGGAGTGGATGACGAGGATCAGTAACCGTGACCGTTTCCGGCGCTGCAAAGCTCTTTCGAATAGGGGTGTTCGTTTGGTTGCGTTTTGCCCACCCCGGTGGGGCCACACAGCAGCACGTTCTCGTGGCGGGGGACGAAGGCGCAGGTGGCCAAGTCCTGGATCAGGGTGCGATTGATCCCCGGAGCAGCGAGGAAGTCAAACTGGGCCAGGGTCTTGAGGCTGTCGCAACCGGAGAGCGCCAGGCTGTGCAGCAGATGCTGCTGGTCGCGGCGCTCCAGTTCGTCATCCAGCAACAGGGCCAGGAACTCCAGGGGGCTGAGTTGGCGTTCGGTCGCCTGGGCCGCCCGCACATCGAGGGTCTGGAGTATCCCCGAGAGCTTGAGGCGGCGCAGTTTGGGCAGCAGCGGATGGGTGCTCATGATGGCTCCTGGGGGAAGAAGTCCGTGACCGGGCGCGCAAAGGTGTGCGTGGTAGCCGGGGGGGCCGCGGGTCCCTCCGGCAGGGGTTCGCGATCGAGGGCGGCATTGAGGATTTCCTTGATCCGCCGGTAGCGGTAATCGCCGTAGTAGACCGCGCGGGCACACGCAGCTTCCAGACGCTGCGCCCCCACCGTCTCCTCCAGCCTGAGGATGGCCTGCACCGAACGCAGCCGATCCAGAGGCCGCTCCGCGAGCAGCGTGTGCACCACCGTGCTGGTGGCCGTGCCCAGGCGCGCGGCCTGCTGGCGGCAGGCATCGGGGGTGCGCTGCAGGTAGGCGGCTTTGTGCTCCGGATAGTGCTCCAGGCGGGTCTGCCATTGGCCCGGCGCCCGGCAGCGCAGATGCGTGGCCACCAGTTGGGAGCCCTGATAGAGTTCCACCACGTTGTCACGCACGTACACGTCCAGTGTCTGCCCCACGTAGGCATACGGCGCCGAATAGTAGCTCCCCGCGACGACCACATGGCAATCGGGGTGTACCTTGGCCGTACGGATCTCACACAGGCTAAAGGGTTCTGCGGGCAACGCCTGTAAGGCGGCTTGCTCCACTTCCTGGAACAGGCGCAGCGGGGCTTGGTGCGTCGTGCCATGGCGGCGCACCCCGGCGACCTCGCGGATCCAGACGTGCAGGTGTTGGTTGGCACACTGGATGTCGGCGAAGGTCTGTCCGGCCATGAAGTTGCGCTGCACGTAGTGCACCCCATTTTCCACTTTGCCCTTGTGCTGCGGCGTGTGCGGGCGGGTCGGGCTGATCAGAAAGCCGTAGTGTTGGGCCATTTGCCGGTACGCCTCGCCCAGGACCGCATCATGGACCAGGACGCGGAGGACCGCGGCTTTCAGATTGTCGGGGACCACGCGCTGCGGCACACCCCCGAAGTACTCCAACGCGCGCCGGTGCAGCCCGATCCAGGTGGGTACCTTCTGGTCGAACACCAACTCCGCATATTGGTGGCGGCTGTAGCTCAACGTGGCCACAAACACATGGGCGGGGCGCAACCGCCCGCTCTCGGGGTCAAACAACGGCCCTACACCCCCAAAGTCGACCTGCAGCTCGGCCCCGGCGGCGCTCTGTACGCGGGTGTAGCTCTCCTGGCGCTCCGGCTCCAGGTGCGCCACATAGCGCCGCACGGCGGAGTAGCTGCCGCGGTACCCGTAGGTGTCGCGCAGGCGCTGCCACAGCGCCACCAGCTCCACCTCTTGCCCCAGCAGGGTCTTCACCGCCTCCGCATAGGGTTCCACACTGGAGGCGTGCCGGGGTGGTTGGGGCCCCGGCCCCAGTACCCGCTGCAGGGTCGTGTCATCCGGTAGCGCGGCATCTTGGTCCAGATACCCCTGGGCCTTGGCCAGCGCGTGGTACTTGTGGACCGTGGGCCGGGATAGGCCCATATCCGCTGCGATGCGCCGTTCACTCTCACCGGCTCGTAAGCGATGGATCAGATCTCGTATGTGGTTCATGTGCAGTCGCTCCATGGGTTTCTCCTCCAGACTGTTCCGTCTGAAGGAAGTGTGCCATGGCTTGACCCTTTGTGGTAAACATACGTCCGCTCATCGGTGGTAAACACTCGTCCGACTACCCCTGGTAAACACTCGTCCGACTCCCAGTGGTAAAGTCTAACGCGGTCAATGACA
>MWCV01000090.1 GCA_002070215.1 Chloroflexi bacterium ADurb.Bin180
TAGCGCTCGTCAATGGTCATCTGTTCGTCTTCCGGCATGGTCCCCTCGGTGACATTATCATTTGAGTGAACCATACCATCCTAGTGACATTTTAGCTGATAGAATACGTCCCATTGACAAATCGCCGCACGCGCGCTAGAATAGAGGCAGTACCGCTGCCCTGTTCCCGGGTGGCCTGCTCCGTCTGCCGCGGCCAACGCGACCCCCGGTGCGCGCACACTCACCTCTCGTGCGACCATGACCCTTCTCCTTTCGGCCTTGACGTTATCCAGGGTCGTCAGGGCGAGGCGCTATCGTCTCGTGATGGATGGGGAATGGAGGTTCGCTATGTCACCGCATCCGGTCTCTGCTCCTCGTGTTGTCGTCGCCTTCCTGCTGTCGCTCCTTGGTGTGCTCCTGGTCGCCTGGCCTGTGCTCTGGCCTGGCTCGATCCTGGCCGCTCCGGCTGTCGGCCACGTCGCGGCAGTGGCCAAGTGCCCCGATGCCTACGAGCCCAACAACGACTTTTACCATGCACCACAGCTCGACGTCAACACGTCCTACTCTGCTGCCATCTGCGACAGCTCAGACGTAGACTATTACGCCTTCTTTGTCGACTCGGGCTACCACCTCCGCGCCGCCATCTACTCCCTGCCCACCGATTTTGACCTCGACCTCTTCGACTCGAACTATACGCTTGTGGGCAGCTCCAACAACGCGGGCACCGAAGACGATGTGGTGAACTATGACGTGTGGAAGGGCGGGCTGTTCTACATGGCCGTGCACGGCAAAAAGGGCGAGTTCTCCGATACCATCTACAAGTTCATCCTGGAGACCTGGTACCCCGCCACGGCCACTCCCACCTTCACCACCGTGCCGCCCAGCCCAACCCCCACCGCCACGCCGACCGCCACTGATACCCGTACGCCGACTCCCACCACGACCCTGCTCTGCCCCGACGGCTATGAGTACAACAACACGTTCGATACCGCCCGCGAGATCGGCCCCGGCGACCTCCTCAGCTACATCTGCGAACCCACCGATCTCGACTGGTACCAGTTCAGGGTAGAGTTCGGGGACACGGTCGAGGCGTGGCTCTTGAACCTGCCCAAGGACTATGACCTGTTCCTGTACGACGCCGGAGCCAACGAGCAGGCCCGCTCTCAGACGGGCGGCCTGGCCGACGAGTACGTGGCGGCGGTCGATGTCAAGGTGGCAGGCTACTGGCGGGTGCTCGTGGGCACGGCCGGCGACTTTAGCCGCACCCAGCCCTACAAGCTGCGCCTGCGCATCACCCACGGCGTGGCGCCAACACCCACGCCTACCCAGACCCTCCCGCCGTGCAACAGCGACCCCTCCGAGCCCAACGACTCGTTCGCCGCGGCGCGCCTGATCTACTCCGGCGGCTGGACCCAGGGCTACATCTGCCCCTCGTCCGACGTCGACTTTTTCCGCTTTGCCGTGGCCGCCGGCCAGATGATCCGCCTCGAGCTGGCCAGCCTGCCGGCGGACTATGACCTGTTCCTCTGGTCGCCGGCGGGCGTCGAGGTGGAGCACTCCTGGCGCTCGGGTCTGCTGGACGAGCTCATTGTCTACCGTGCGCTGGTCAGCGGTGAGTACCGCGCTGAGGTGCGGCCGGTCTACGGCCAGTGGCACGGTACCGATCCCTACGACCTGCGCCTGGACGTGTACGGCGAGACGCCCACGCCCACACGGACCCGCGCTGCCACGCTTACCCCCACGCGCACGCTGACGCCCTCACCCACGATGTTCCCGGGGCTCGACCTGACCATTCAGTACATCGAGGTCAACCAGGCCATCCAGACCAACCCGCCGATGTTCGACCCCATCTGGGGCAAGCCCACCGTGGTCCGCGTCTATGTGTCCACCGGCCTGCCGCCCGGCTCGCCCTGCGTGCCTGGCGTCTGGGTGCGCCTCGATGTGCTCGACCAGTACGGCGGTGGCACGCCGCGCTACCTCTTCCCCTACAATCCGGGCGGGGTGATTTGCGCCCCGGCGACGCCCGACTGGCACAACCTGAACGACTCGCTGAACTTTGACCTGCCGGCCGACCTGCTGCAGGGTGCCTGGACGCTGCTGCCGGTGGTCAACCTCGATCACAGCGTCATCGAGTCCAACTATGACAACAACCGCAATATGGCTCAGCTCATCCGTTTTCGGCCCATCGCCAAGCGCATCTCCATTGCCTACGTGCCCATCCACTATACCCCGGAAGGATACACCGGCCCGCAGGATCCCACCTCGCGCATCATCGACGCGGTCAGCTACCTCAAGGCCACCTGGCCGGTGCGGCCGGACTATGTTCGCTACTGGCCGGTGGGCGGCTTTACCTGGACCAAGAACGTGAACAGCGACGACAACGATGTCGAACTGCTCGAGTACATCACCCGGATGCAGGAGAACATGACCTCGTTCCCCGCCGACCACCTCTACGGCTGGCTGCCGGACAGCGCCTTTGGGGGAAATGGGCTGGGCTGGCTGGGCAGCAGTCTGACGAATTTCCGACACGCCGCTTTCGGCAACGACACCTACGGCTCGCCCACCAACTCGCGCTACCGGCGCACCCTCTCGCACGAGCTGCAGCACAACTATGGCTTTGACCACCCGCAGTGCACCACACTGAACGGCCGCGGCTTTGACGTGCTGGGCCGCCAGGTCAAGAGCGACACGATGCTGGCCGTGATGTGCGCCGGTCAGCCGGAGTACGTGGCCTGGGCCGACCGCGACAGCTACAACCGCATGTACAGCGTCTGGGACACCGGCTTTCTGCTGGAGGAGAGCGCCCGTGTGACGTCGGCCGCGCCGCTGCCCTATGTGATCGCCTCGGGGCTGGTCTGCAACCGCCAGGGTGTGATCAGCGGAGCGACCCTCGCGGTCAGCGGCGAGCTGTCGCCCCTGGAGCAGGTGCAGCGCTATGAGGTGATCCCTCCGCCCACCGGCTCGGCCTACTGCCTGGATTTCCACGCTGCCGGCGGCGCGGTGCTGCAAACGGTGTGCTTTGACCCCGTCGTCTCGCGCGACTCGCTGACTACGTCCGACTGCGCACCCTTTGGTTACACCCTGCCCTGGCCGGCCGGCACGGTGCGGGCGGTGCTGCGCGCCGGGACGACCACGCTGGATGAGCGTACCCTGAGCGCGCACCTGCCTTCGGTGCGGATACTCTCCCCCAACGCCGGTGAGACCTGGGACGGCCGGCAGACCATCACCTGGCTCGCCTCCGATGCCGATAGCGATCCGCTGACCTTTACCGTTCTCTACAGTCGCGACAATGGCTCCACCTGGCTGCCCCTGGCCGTCGAGCTCGATGCCAGAAGTCTCGCCGTCGACACCACGAAACTGGGCGGCGGTACGAGCTGCCTGATCCAGGTTCGTGCCTCGGACGGCTTTTCGTCCACCGAAGACACCTCCGACGCCCCCTTCAGCGTGCCGAACCGGCCGCCGCTGGTGACCATTGACTCACCCCGCGACGAGATGTGGTTCCGGCCGGTGGAGACGATTAACCTGATGGGTCAGGCCTGGGACCCGGAAGACGGCGCCATCGCGGAGGACGACCTGGTGTGGTACCTGTCGACCTACAGCGGTTCCACTACCCTGGGTCACGGCTCTCTCTTGAGCGTGGGGCCGCTGCCCGAAGGGGACCATCTCATCGTGCTGGACGTGATGGACTCGTCCGGCACCGAGGCCATCGACAGCGTCACCATTCACGTGGGGGAGCGGGTGGCCAACGCTCTGTGCGTGCCGCTGGTGGTGAAGAGGAGATAGTGCGCGGCCGGGACGAACGTGCGGAGCGAGTGCCCGAGGCGCACGAACGACCTAAAGAGGCGAGGTGCGCTGATTGAGTTGTCCAGTGCTGGAGGAGGGCTCGGCAACGACGACCCTGCAGGCGAGGGTTCGCGAATGAGATGCAGCGGGCGGGTCTGAGATGTATGATATCAGGACATCGTTGACAGTTTGTATCAGGACATCGTTGACACTCAACGGTATACTTTCCTCACGGAATGGAGGGGAGTATGCCGTGGAAAGAGACGAATCCTGTGGAAGAGCGAATCCGGTTTGTTATTGGGGCATTGGGTCATGCCGTGCCCTTCTCTCACCTGTGCCAGCAGTTTGGGATCAGCCGACAGACTGGCTACAAGTGGGTGCATCGCTACGAGAGCGAACGCAGCATCAACGCGCTGCAAGAGCGCTCTCGTCGTCCCCGAGACAGTCCGGGTCGGGTGAGCGCCGAGATTGAGGAGCGAGTGATAGCGCTGCGCAAGAAGCATGGCTGGGGTGCCAAGAAGCTGCAGGTTCTGTTGCACCGTGAGGGCCTCCACACCAGCCTGGCGACAGTGAATCGCGTTCTGAGTCGGAACAATCTGATCCTTCCGGAAGACCGGCATCGGCAAGCCACGAAACGATTTGAGCGCGAGCGACCCAACATGCTCTGGCAGATGGATTTCAAAGGCCAGTTCCCCATTGAGGAGGGATTCTGTTATCCGCTCAGTCTCCTGGACGATCACAGCAGGTTTCTGGTCGGGCTGTATCCCTTGGTCGGTCTCCGAGCCCAGGCGGTCTATGGTTGTCTGTTGCAGGCCTTCGATATCTATGGCGTGCCTGACGCCATGTTGATGGACCACGGTTTGCCCTGGTGGAGCACGACTAACCATCTGGGCCTGACCTGGGTATCCACAGAGCTGATCAAGCAGGGTATTCGACTGTACTTCGCTGGCTACAGGCATCCGCAAACGCAGGGCAAAGTCGAGCGCTTTCACGGGACTTTGCAGCGAGCTCTCGACCACCACGGCCAGCCCTCCACTCTGAGCGCATGCGCGGAGATGTTCTCCAACCTGCGCCATGAGTACAACTGCGTGCGGCCTCACGAAGCGATCAATATGGCAACGCCCGCCGAGTTGTATTGGCCCAGCTCGAAACGCTATCAGCCCAATCCTGCTCCGTGGGAGTATCCCGGAGACATGCAGATCCTGCGCCTCAACTCCCAGGGCATGCTGCCCTACGGCTCCAGACGCTACTTTGTCTGCGAGGCTCTGGCTAATGAGCAAGTCGGCGTACGTGAGCTGGACGGCAAGGCTGTCGTGGCCTACAGGCACATGCTGATCCGCGAGATCGACCTGAAGACAAAGCACACCATCCCGATTGCCTGGCCTGAGGCCGAAGCAAAGTGTCAACCATGTCCTGATACATA
>MWCV01000091.1 GCA_002070215.1 Chloroflexi bacterium ADurb.Bin180
CCGCCACGGCGGGGTCAGCGTCGGCCCGCTCGCCAGTCTCAACGTCGGCCATTCGGTCGGTGACGACCCGGCGGCGGTGACCGAGAATACGAGGCGAGCCGTGGCTGTGCTCGGCGCCCGGATGGACCAGGTCGTCACTGCGCACCAGGTTCACGGCGCCAGGGTTGTTCTCGTAGGTCACAAAGAGCGAGGCTCTGTAGTTCCGTCTTGTGACGGGCTGGCTACTGCGGAACCCAACGTGGTGCTGATGTTGCGCTTTGCCGATTGCGTCCCGGTGCTGCTGGTCGATCCGGTGCACCGTGCCGTAGCGTTGCTGCACTCTGGATGGCGGGGCTGGGCTTCAGGGGTGGTTGCTGCTGGCCTGCGCCTGATGTCGGACGAATTCGGAACCAGACCGTCTGACCTTGTGGCCGGCATCGGGCCCGCAATCGGCCCGTGCTGCTACGAGGTTGGGCCGGAGGTAGTCGCCGCAGCGCTCAAGGTGCTTGGGCCCGCCGGCGATTCGGTTGTCTCCACTCTGTCCGGAGCAACCCACCTCGATCTTCCTGGTGCGGTCCGGATGCAGCTTGAGACCGCCGGGGTTGTGCAGATTGAGGTGAGCGGCGTCTGCACTGGCTGTCGGCGCGACGAGTTCTATTCGCATCGCGGCGATGGCGGCAAGACAGGCCGATTCGCGGTCGTTGTTTCATTAGCTGATTGACGGTTATGTCGGATTGACACGATCTCCATCGCGGTCACCGATGTGGTTATGTAGATCTCGGAACCATTGTTGAGACTCGGTGCTCATACCAGCGGAATACGGTGTGAGTCCACCTTCACAGGAGGCATGGTATGCTGGCCAATCACAAACTGGCGTTCGTGGGCAGCGGGGTCATGGCCGAGGCGATGATCAAGGGCATCTTGAATCGGGGACTCGTGGCGCCTGAGGCCATTATGGCCAGCGGCCCTCGCGAGGAAAGAGGGGCTGACCTGCGTCAGCACTACGGTGTCGCCTCGACGACCGATAACGTGGCGGCGGTCGAGAGAGCCGGAGTCGTGGTGTTGTCGGTCAAGCCGCAGATGGTCCTGAAGGTGCTGCCCCAGTTACGGGGCAAGATCGAGCCTCACGCGATGGTTCTGTCCATCGTCGCTGGCACGCGGCTGCATACCCTGGTGACTGGGCTGAGCCACGAGTCAATCGCGCGGGCGATGCCGAACACGCCGGCTCAGGTCGGCGCGGCGATGACCGTATGGACGACCTCGCCGGCCACCACCGCCGAGCAGAAGGACCAGGCCCAGCAGATCCTGGCGGCGCTGGGCGATGAGCTGTGGGTCGAAGAGGAGAACTATCTGGATATGGCCACTGCGCTAAGCGGCACCGGTCCGGCCTACGTCTTTCTCTTTATGGAAGCCCTGGTGGACGCGGGCGTGCATCTTGGCTTCTCACGCCGTGTCTCGCAGCGGCTGGTCAAGCAGACGATCCTCGGGTCGGCGCTCTTTGCGCAGCAGTCGCAGCTTCATCCGGCCGAGCTGCGGAACATGGTGACTTCACCGGGCGGAACCACAGCCGAGGCCCTCTATCAGTTGGAGAAGGGCGGCGTGCGTACGGTCCTCTCTCGAGCTGTGTGGGCCGCCTACCAGAAAACAAGAATCCTGGGCGGAGAAGAAGACAAGTGACGTACACTCTGTACAGACTGGTCGATTTCGTGTTCTGGTTTCTGAGCGTGGCCCTGTTGCTGCGGGTGCTGCTCTCCTGGGTGAATATGGGCAGTGGGACCTTCAGCGACTGGATCTTTAGGCTGACTGAGCCAATCCTGGCGCCCTTGAGGAGAGTGATTCCTCCCATCGGCGGCCTCGACTTTTCGCCGATGGTCGCGCTCTTCCTGCTGGAATTGCTGCATACGGTCGTGAACCGCTTGCTCTTCTGAGCAATAGCGCCGGACCAGGTAGCGAGGAAACGCAGATGACCGAGTCGGCTCTTCGAGAAACCGAGAGCGGTGTGACTATCGCGGTGCACGTCGTGCCAAAGGCATCACGCACTGAATTGGCCGGTCTGCACGGCGCCAGCCTGAGGATTCGCGTCCAGGCACCGCCGGTCGAAGGTGCGGCCAACAGAGAGCTGCTCAGGTTCCTTGCCCGGCGATTGTCCGTTCCCGCCAGCCACGTCGAACTGCTCGCGGGAGCCGGCAGCCGTCAGAAGCTGATTCTCGTGCGTGGAGTGACGCTGGCGACCATCATCGCCAGACTGGAGACGCCGCCGGAATAGGCAGCTCCGACGCTATTCGTGCCAGTTCGGACGCTGCTCGAGGGCGGGGTTCAGGGTCAGATTCTCTCTGTCGGTTCCGTCGACCTTTATCGAGTAGATGTCCCACCCGCCGTCGCGATTCGAGTAGTAGAGGATCCTTGTGCCCGCCCGCGCCCAGGCCGGCCCGTGGTCGTTCGCGTACTGGTCCTGAGTCAGGTTCCGCACCTCTGAGCCATCGGCGGCTATGAGGTAGATCTCCATGTTGCCGTCGCGGTAGCTCTCGAAGGCGATCCACTTGCCATCCGGTGACCAGGCCGGCGCCGAGTCCGTGGCTTCATCCTCCGTCAGCCGCTGCAGCCCCTTGCCGTCCTTCCCGATGACATAGAGCTCCCAGTTGCCGTCGCGGTTTGACTGAAACACGAGCCGCTCTCCGTCTGGCGACCACGAAGGGGCATAGTCCGCTGCCGGGTTGTGCGTGAGTCGCCGCGGATTGGCGCCATTGGCGTCCATCAGGTACAGTTCCCAATTGCCATCGCGGTACGAAGAGAAGGCAATGGTCGAGCCGTCGGGCGACCAGGCTGGCGTCCAGTCCTCCGCCGGGTGATGGGTGAGGTTCAGCGGTGTGGTTCCATCGGCCTTGATGACATAGATCTCCTTGTTGCCGTCACGGTCCGATACAAAAGCGATCAGGCGACCGTCTGGTGACCAGCAGGGCGTCTGATTGTTCGCCCCGTCGTCGGTCAATCGCTTGGGATCCGACCCATCGCCGCGCATAAGCCATACGTCCCACGGCGCGTCGGGATTCGGCTTGGCCATGTAGGTGATCCAACCCTGGGCCGTCCCTGGAAGCACAGGCGGTCTGGTGGCGAGCAATGAGGTGGCACTGGGTGTCTGCCGACCGACGATGGCCGCTGGCTGCCGCGCGTTCCAGAGCCAGACGAAGAGAAGGAGAGCCGCGATGAGGCCGCCCCAACCCAGCGCCATTGGCCAGGTGAACCGGCTCAGTACCGAGCTTCCTGCACCCAGCACGCGCCTGTAGTCCCGGCTCCTGCCCAGGAGCTGCTCCAGTGGCCGGTTTTTGGTCGCCCACAGGCGGAACAACTCCAGGGTATGGCGGTAGGTTCCGCGGCCCAGCCGTTCCAGGATGCCCTCTGTCTCCAACTCGGAGAGAGCGCGGTCAGCCACATCCTCCTTGAGGCTGGCCGAATGTTGCCTGGCTGCGTTGAGCACGTCGTTGCGGCTGAATGTGCCGTGCCGCCCGGGCAGTTCGTTGGACACGGCCAGAATGGCCTGTGCCGCCAGAGAACAATCGGCCCACATTGCCTCCAGGGCCGCCCCGCCGCGCTCGAGTACGACGGGCAGCGCCTCCTCAACAACGTGCGCCGAGACACGGACGCCTCCGCGGTGGCTCTCCTCCAGCACGCGGCCAAAGAGCTGCACAAAGTACGGACTCCCCGACGTGAACTGCCAGATCCGGCGCATGGCGTCGAACTCAAAGCGCAGGCTATGATTTCCGCCGCTGGTGAGCAGTTGCTCGGTTTCTTCCAGGGTCAGCCCGACCAGTTCAACCGCCGGCACATTGGCCGCCCTCGGGCTGAGAGGACCTCCATCGCGTGGCCGACAGCCGCGCACAGCAGCCACCAACTGGAGCCAGGGGCGTGCCTTCAGATACGAGAGGATCGCCGATACCCACTGGTCGCCCTTGTCACCAAACAGGGCGGTCACCGGCAGGCCGTCCAGGAGGACGACGCAGTGCTGCGGCGTTTCCACCGCCTGCTCGCGCTGCCCCGGCGCCGTCCCGGTATCGGGATTCGAGCCTGCTGGCGGTTTGACCTGTTCGATAGCGGCAGAAACGAGAGCGAGAACGGCATCCGGGTCAGCACTGTGGCCGGTCGTCTCGGCACGCAGGACTCGCACTCTGGAAACCAACTCTGTCTGGAGATGGTTGAGAAACGAGGTGACTCCGGAGCGGCGTGCGCCAAACACGAATAGCAGCGTCTTGCCGCGTTTGACTTGCTGCGCGGCACTGAGCAGCTCTGAGAACCGGCCTACAAAAAGGTCGCCCTCGTCGAGAGGGCGCTCAATTACGAACGAACGCGCTTGGCTCAAGCTCTTGTCACCACACAGGGCCAGGGCGGTCTAGATGACCATTCCCTCCCGGCATAGCTCGGCCGTTTCCTTGCCGAATCGCTCCAGACGAAACTGGTTATGCTCATCCAGCTCCGGGTGCAGCAGCAGGTCGATGGCCAACCGTGATCCGCCGGGACTGGCCATGATCCCGTGGCCAGCATAGCCCAGATTGAAATACAGCCCGTTGACGCAGGCGCTCGGCCCGATGATGGGCTTGTTATCGGGCGAGCAGGTATACTGCCCCGCACTCAAGAACACATTGTCCTGGGTAAGAGTCTCGGCAACGTCGTTCCAGAACGGCGTGAGCCGCGCCGCACCCTCCAGTACGATTGCCGGGAACGTCCAGTCTGTCGGCACGTTCTCGCTGGCGGGAGTTGGCTCCTCCGGTAGTGCCCACCCCAGCGCTGCACCGTCCACCTCGGGCCGCCAGTATGCACCGGTGTCGTTGTCAATGGTCATTGGCGCGTTCCTGGGCACCTGCGGTACCCTGCCGATAACCGCCTTTTGCCGGCGCAGGTTGACGAGGGGCAGATTGATGCCCAGCCAGCTTGCCACCACAGCCGCAAATGGGCCTGCCGAGATCATTACCCGGCGTGTGGCGACCGTTCCGCGATTGGTAACTACCGCCGAAACGCCTTCACTGTCGGTCGTGATCCCTTTGGCCTCTGTCCGTAAGGCGAACAGGGCGGCGCTCGACTTGGCAAAGCCGTAGGTGAGTTCGTGGGCCGACAACCAGCCGTCTTTCGCTCGCCAGCTCGCGGCGGTGACC
>MWCV01000092.1 GCA_002070215.1 Chloroflexi bacterium ADurb.Bin180
CCGAGGCAACCGCCGCCACGGCGGTGCTGGTGGGACGGGTCAGCATGCCGCTGGAGCCGGTGGCGATGACGGTCGACGCGCCCTTCCTGTTCCTCATTTGCGATGTGGCCACAGGCACGGTGCTGTTCCTGGGCCACGTGGTCAACCCGGCCAGAGTCTGGGCGAATTCAAGCGGGAGTTGGCCTACGTATGGTCGACTCCCGTCTTTTTGTTATCCGCGAGCCAGAGGCGGGCGTCGGCGAGCCTGCCGCGCTTAGCGCGGCAGGTACTCGTAGATTGTGAGCCCCTTAAACGAGCGCTCCGACGCCAGCCGCAATTCCGGGGCTGACGAGAGCTCCTCTTTGACCGCGTCGAAATTGCCATGCCAGAACCACTCGTCGATGAGGTACACCCGAGCGCCAGGGTACTCGGGTAGTACGGCGTCGACCTCCTGCGGCCGCACGTCGCGGACCGAAGGCACGGGGCCGGTGCGCTGTACGGAAAGGGCATACTGCAGGTCCCATGACGGCACGGCGATGAGGACCAGGTCGTGTTCGTCAGCAGCGCGGTCCTCTAGCAAGTAGTCAACGGCGCGCGACCAATCGGGGTTGGGCTTGTACACGGTCCACTGATCCGACTTGGCCAGGAGACACGCATAAGCCACCGTGGCAAATGCGAGCACCGCCACCACCAACACCACCCGCCAACGCCGGCCCAGTCCCTCCGCTGCGCCGCGTGCCACCAGGATCCAGAAGAACGGCAGCAAAACCACCAGGAAACGCTCGATGTACAGGCGATTGTAACCCACCAGGGTCAGCGCCAGAAGGATAAGCGGCGAGCAAAGCAGGTACAGGCCCAGCTCCCAGGCCGGGCGCGGATGTTGGGCTCCAGAACCAGCTCCCGGCTGGACTGTGCCAGCCACCGCCGCGGGTTCTGGCTGCGGCGACAGCAGCAGGCCGCGCACCAAAAGGGCCAGAGCCGCTAGCTGGCAGGCGACGAGCGCAGGCTGACCGAGCAGGTACTTCCAGCCGCCCAGTCGCGCAAGTGAATACGGCACCAGGGGCCAAATGCTATTGCCATCCAAGAACCAGTTGAAACAGAGCATCCACCACTCGAGTGCGGTGAAGGGGCGAGCGTAGGACATCCCCGTGATCATCGTACCGACGGCCAGGCGCAGCGCAATCGGCAGCGAGAGCCACAGGGCCGCCGCTGCATGCGACAGCCATAAGCGGTTTCGCACCCCGGGCTCGGCACCCAGGGCCAATATGGAGAGCGGCAGCAGGAACAGCGCCGAGTAGTAGTGCACCAGACCCGCCGCGATCAGCAGCAAGGTGTAGAGGCCGTAACTATGCCGCCCGGCCGTGCCGCCCCGGATGCGGCTCCCCACGTAGACGGCTGCCAGGAGCAAGAACAGCGCCATCGAGTAGGGCGTGGCCTCCTGGGAGTACCACACGTGAACCGGCGACAGTGCCAGCAGCACCACCGCCAGCAACGCCGATTGCCGAGAAACGTACAGGCGCGCCAGGGCATAGGTCAAGGCGACGGCGCCCAGTCCCGCGGCCAGTGATGGCAGCCGCAGAACCACTCCGTTCTCACCCAGAACTTGCACCCAGAGGAACATGAACACGCGGTAGCCGAGCGAGCCAGGCTCGTTAAGGACATAACGCATTAGCCCCCAAAGGGATGGGGCACCTAGTTTGGCGGAATAGCCCACCTCGTCATACCACAGCGAACGAGCCAGGTTAGGCAAACGCAACAGCAAGGCCAGCAGGAGAATGCCCACCAGCGCGAGGTCAAAGCGGCGGGTCCAGCGG
The DNA here is from genome assembly GCA_002070215.1 of Chloroflexi bacterium ADurb.Bin180. Taxonomy (NCBI): domain Bacteria; kingdom Bacillati; phylum Chloroflexota; species Chloroflexi bacterium ADurb.Bin180. The sequence goes on from MWCV01000092.1 coordinate 1,794, forward strand.
CGAGGTGCCACAGTCCCGTGTGAAGAGTTGGCTGCCATCAAGGCGTACCCTCCTTTGTGCGAAGGCTCACCGGTCAGGAGCCAGGGCCAAGGGCGGCGCCCGGCGCACCTGTCCCGCCGCCATTATAGCCCACTGCGGTGTGAGGGCAACCGCGCCTACCACACCGCGCTCAGCTCCTCAGCCAGCACCGAGCGCTGCCACTGCTTGAGCAGCTCGCTCATCCCCTGCTGCGCCTGCCGGGGTGAGAGGCGCGCCAGCCGCTCGAGGGTCTCGCTGGTGCCCAGCAGCCCCGGGGCCAGGCCCAGGCGTTCGGATGCACTCTGGCGCACCGCTTTCAGCCGCGTCAGGCGGGCGGTCTGAGAAGCCGTCAGCGGACCCGGGTGGGGTCCGTTCCCGTGCGGCCGGTGCGGCAGGTCCTTCTCCGAAGCATGGCGGATGGCCTCGAGGACCTCTGGTGCCAGGCGGCGCAGGATGCCCACGTTGGCGCCGCGCGTGCGCAGCACCTCGTCGCGGTTGCGCGGCGGATCCAGCGCCCAGCCCACCAGCACGCGATCGCCCAGGACCTTGAAAGGCGGCCGATCCCAGGCCCGCGCGGTGCGGTCGCGCACGCCGACCAGCGCCTGCACGATGGCCCTTTGGTGCAGATCCAGCGCGTAGGCCCCTTTGACGTCCATCCACGTTGGCTCACGCGGCGGCGCGGGGGTGATCTGCTCCAGCAGGGTGAATTCCTCCTCGGCCCATTCGAGGCGGCCCAGGGCCTCCAGCTCGGCCCTCAGCCGCGCCCACAGGGGCAGCAGGTAGGCCGTGTCCAGCGCGGCATAACAGAGCTGTTCGCGGTTGAGGGGGCGTTTGGCCCAATCGTCGCGCTGGTGCTCCTTGGCCAGCTCCAGCCCGAACTCGACGGCCAGCAGCGCGGCCAGGCCGAACGCCGTGCGTCCGCACAGTTGTGCGGCGATCGTCGTGTCGGCGATGTGGCGCACCGTGTAGCCAAAGGCCTTCTTGAGCTGGCGCAGGTCATAGTCGGCGCCGTGGAACACCTTGAGCACCGCCGGGTCGGCCAGCAGCGGCGCCAGGGCGGCCATGCCTTCCGGCGCGGTGAGCGGGTCGAGCACGGCGTTGCCGCGCGCGGTAGTGAGCTGCACCAGGCAGGCCTTTTCCTGGTAAGAGTAGAGGCTGTCGGCCTCGACATCGATGGCCAGGGCGGCCGGGCGGCCCAGGTCGGTGAGGTAGGCGGTCATCGCGGCCGAGTCGTCCAGCAGGACGTAGCTGGCCACGGGGATGGTGAGTTGGGGTGAGGGTGCTTGATTAGAATCCACCGGGTCGGGGCAGGTCTCCTTTGTGCAACTCGGGCCATTGTAGCGCATCTGGTGGGCGAACGGCAACTGCGCCCGCCAGAGCACCATCGCCCCGCAAAATGGCCCAGATTCCTATTGACAGGAGGCGCGGAAGGTGCTACACTGGTCAGTGAGAGCACACCCCAGCTGGTGTGAGACAACTGCCCTGTGCTCCCGACCCCGCTCGCGAGGAGTGTGTGATGTCGAAGCACGGCCGCGCCCCGGTTGCTCTCTCCCTCTGTCTGCTCACCGTCGCCATTCTGCTCACCACGTATCTGGCCTCGCCGACGCCCGTCTCGGCTGGCGCGCTCGACCAGACCATCTGCGAAAGCCCCGCCGGCCTGAACGGCGTGTGGAATCCCGGGCTCCAAAGCTGTACCATCCCCACCGGCCACACCGGGAATGTCACGGGCACCACCATCGAGGTCTATGAACCGCAGGCAATCGTCGTTAGCGCCGGCGCCACGCTCAACGTCAGCTCGGTGCTGTACCTGTACGGCACCGGGCTCTACCTCAACGGCACGGTCAACGTGCTCAGCGGCGGCACCATCTCCGCCCATGGCACTGCCCTCGCCAGCGGCGGCGCTATGGTGACGGGCATCCTCAACATCAACGCCGGCGGCCAGTACTTGCTCAACGGGGCCAGCCTGGGAGGCATGCTGAGCGTCAACCCGGGCGGTCAGGTGCAGAACTATGGCGTCATCGAGTCTTTCAGCCCGGCAGACCTGAACATCAACGGCGGGGTCTATAACCACGGGACCCTGACCGTGCGGGGCGCCGCCGAGGTCGTGGTAATAGGAACCCTGGACAACCTGAGCGGGGGCAGCATCTTTGTCTACGGATCGCTGGTCCGCATGCCTTCGGGGACTCTGACCAACAGAGACGGTGCCAGCATCTATCTGTTCAAGACGGCTCCGGGTGACGTGGGCCGTCTGTCACTGTCTCTGGGAGGTGAGTTCACCAACGCTGGCTACATCGAGACCAACTCGAATACTGTCTTTGACTCGGACACCGCCGTAACCAACGATGGGTCGGTGGTCAACCGCGGCGAGTGGCAGACAGACGGTAAGACGACCAACGGCACAGCGGGCGTGTTTCACAACTATGGCACCGTGCTGGTCGGGGCGGGCTGGGAGAACCAGGGTCACGTCGACGGCTACGGGTCGTGGGAGTTTAGCGTTGGCAATGGCATTCTGAACAACTATGGCACCATGTCCTTCAGCGGGTCGGTGACCCTGCGGCAGCACTATTCTCTTCAGAATAGGATCGGCGCAACGATGAGCCTCAACGGCAGCCTGGATGCCGTCCAGGGCGGGGGCGTGTTGTGGAACGACGGCCAGCTCGACCTGGGCTCGGGCGCCAACGTCTCCCTGGATAGCTTCTCGGTAATGATGAACCAGGGCATCTGCTACCAGTCTGGCTGGGTGACGACCACGACGATTATCCAGAACACTGGCTCCTATTACCTGCATTGCGGTGCGGTAATCTACCGCCCCGCAGGCCCACCCCTCTCCTTTGGCGCGCCGCTCATCGACCTGTGCGTGGGCACGATCCGCATCATCAAGAGCACCGCAGGCGGCGATGGTGTGTTTGACTACACTGCCGCAGGCGGCGGCATCACGCCCGCCTTTTTTATCACCGCCACGGCGGG
>MWCV01000093.1 GCA_002070215.1 Chloroflexi bacterium ADurb.Bin180
TGCAGGGCTGGGAAGTGCCCGTCATCGACTAGCAGCACGCCGCCCGGTGCGACCAGCGCCGCGGCCCGCCTGAGCTGCTGCATCCGGCCAATCTCGCCCTTGCAATCGTGCAGTACCAGGTCAAACTTGCCAACGTCCACGCCCCGAAAGTCCAGCCCAGTGAAGATGTGGCCGCTGTCCAGGCCGCGATTCTGCAGGTAGGACTTGGTGACTTTGCGCCACTTGTCATCCTCTTCGACCGTCCAACAGTCCACGCCCTCGTGCGAGCGCGTGACAAAGGTCGAAAAGCCGCTGCCGATGTCAAGGACGCGCTTTGCCCCTAGCTCGTCTATGAGGTTGTTCAGGTACGTCGCTGTCTGCAAGCTCAGCGCGTGTTCCGGCGCTGCCCCCATCGTCAGATATTCCTGGTACGCTTGGCTCAGCTCTTCCGGCGTCATCGACTACCTCGAAAGCCCATTCTGGTAACCATTGCCCCCCCTCGATGACTTGACCTGCTTTGTAGTGCGCGTTCTCCGTTTTGTAGTCCACTAGCATTCGTACTTTCATTTCGCCCCTTACGTTATCGCGTTGACCAGCTTGACCGGGATGGTGAACCGCAAACACAAGGTCTTGACCGCGCCCTGCGCGTCAAACGTGCGCTCTAGCACTTCCCAGGAAACCTTGCCATCGATAGCAGTCACCGCCCCGCCCAGCGTCACGTCCTCCAGCAAGTCGTTACAGAACAGCTCCACGTAGGGCATCAGCAGCGCCACGTCACGGGCCAGGTCTTTGCGCGGCACGTGTATTTCGCAGTAGATTATGTCGTGCGCCTCCACCCAGCTATCACCGCCCAGGCCGCCCCTCTCGCCGCGTGCGCCGTAGCAGATAGCGCAAGGGAAGATGTTTAGCGAGTCCGGTGGGTAGTCCGGCGCGTAGCGAATGCCCGTCATCGCGTCGGCCACGTCTTGAATCGCAGCCACAGCCCCCAGCAGCGTTGTCATTGTTTGCCCCACAGGTCGGAAATGTCCGACAGCAACCTATCGCCTATCTTGGCATACTCGTCTTGCAACAGGCCAGGCGTCTCGGAGAACCAGCCCTGTGTTGGCGTTCCGACCAGCCCCGGCAGCTTGCCCCGGTAGTGATAGCGCTCCGATTCGTCCAGGGCTTTGGGATAATAGAACCCGTTGGCGTTGACGTTCGTGCCGACCTTGACCCACATCGGCGGCTCGGAGTTGTCAATCTCCAGGATGCTATCGGGCGCAAGATAGGCGATGCTCGAAACCAGCCGCCCTGTGTCAACCGGCGCACGCTCACGCGCCTTGCCCTGAGTGGCGATGCCGATTCTGAGCAGATACCCTTCCAGCGGCTTGAGCAGCTTCTTGGGATCCAGCTTCTTGAGCACCCGGTCGATGCCCTCGACGGTTAGCTCCATGCTAGATTGCTCCCACGCCGACTTTGCGGTACGGCATAAGCATCTGCTGTACCTGCGCGTCCAGCCCCGCGATTCGGACCATGCCGGTGTCCACTGTTCCGAGTACGCCAAAGATGGCGTCTTTGCGCTTGAATAGCCCGGCGGCCAGGAGCAGCGTTGCTTCCTTCACTGGCCCAGGCACAGCAGGCCAGCCGAACACGCCGACGAGCTTGACGCCCTTTGCTCCTGTCGGGAAAGCGTAAGAGCCGATGGGAGAGACCTCCAGCGTGGTGTACGGACGATTCTCCAGCGCCGCGTTCGCTGGCATGAGGTCGTAGTCATTCGTGGTCCAGGTTGTCTCATAGGTCCGATCTTCGTCCTCATCCGTGGTCAAGCTCGATACGCTCACCAGATCATCGACGCGCAGCAGGTCGCCTTCCTCAGCCGTGTAGTAGCGCGTTTCGGTGGTGTAGTCGAAACGCCTGCCGCAGTACAGGTCAATCCACCTGGAGGCCGCGGCCAGGGCATTGTCTAGCATCACGTCATCGGTGCTGTCGGAGATTGCCAGCCGCGCCTTCAGCTCAGTCATCGTCGCGTAGCTTTTCATGCGACCGCCTTTGTGATGTCAGCCACGACCTCAAAGATGCCAGAGGTCAGGGTGGTCACGACGCCGCCGCTGGTGAGCTGCTGAATGTCGTACTTGTACTGCCCGACCGCCAGATCATCCGTCTCTGCCGGTTTCAGCGTGATCGTCAGCGCACCCGTGGTCGCGTCGGTCACGGTGATTGACCCGTTTGCCGCTGTCCCTGCTGCCGCGCCGTTGATGTACAGCAGCCCCAGCGTCTCTTCGATCTGCACAATGCTGGCGCTGTCGGCGTCCTCGGTCTCTTCCTTGACGGTGAACCAGAGCTTGCTCCGGCTGGAGATGTTGCCCAGTGCCGTCAAGCTGGCCGTGAGCGTGTCGCCCCTTGTGGCGGTGATCGATGAACCGCTGACGGTGCTAGTCGTTGCCGCTGCGCTGGCCGTCAAGGTTCTGGTCGTGTAGCCCCACACGTCTTCGTCCACGTCGCTCAGTTCATCGGCCATGCTGCCCGTGGTGGTGTGCCCTGAGATAAGCTCGTCCCAAACCGCGTCGGCGTTCTCTGCTGCCGTAGGGAGCGCGTCAAATCCAGCGTCCATCTCGGTATCCGTTGGCGGGTCATAGGCGTTGAGCGCGTCCGTGCATTCTGATTGCACCTCAGCGTCCCAGGCCGCATTCCAGGGGATAGCCGTGAGCGACGTTCCTGTGCCGCTGCCAAGCGAATCATCTACCTCTGCTTCGATGAGCGCCTTTGCTGCCGTGGTAAAGTCGGCGACGACTACCCCATCCGTGCCGGTGTCTGCCAGAATCGCCGCCGTGTCTGTCTTGACATCCGAGACCAGCACCGTGTCCGCCGACTCCTCTGCCACAACCGCCGCCGTAGCTATCGTGGCGATCGTCGCGGTGATGTACATCGACACGCGCTGCCCTGCGGTCAAGCTCGGCAGCGTCACCGTCCACTTGTAAGGGTTCGAGCCTGTCACCGTGACGCTGGCCGCGTTCACCGTGCCGTCAACGTACAGCGCCCCAACTGGCCCGACGCTAGGCGTAGAGAGTGCGCCGGTAGAATCCAGGCAGACTATGACGCCTGACCAAGCCGCACCCGTCTTTACAGTCATTGTGTCCGCCTCCTAGACCGTGAAGCTGGCATAAGGCAGGCCAGCGCCAGAGTTGTAAAGTGCCGTGCGTTGTGCCGCAGTCAGTACGCCGCCCGCCCCTGCTGCCGACTTCCAGAACATCGTTGGGGCGATGCGACCGTTGAACGGAGACAGGATTCCACCAACGGTATATGCCCCGCCGATAGAATATGGCGCTGCTGTATCTGCCGGTGCGCCCGTTGTGTTAGCACTGTCTGCTGTTCCATTGTTGACCTGGATGTAGACCTTGTTCGCCGCCGAGTCGTGCCAGCCAGATACCAGATACCACGTCCCGATTGATGGGCCTCCGAACGTATCGCTGGTCACTGTGCCTATGGCATTTGTGCCATCAAAGGCGCGGAAGCGGAACTTGCCCAGCACCGCCGCAAAGTCCAGGCGGTACTCGCGTACCGTTTCATTGTCCTTGCCCGCAACCATCTGCACGCCAGCCACGCCATCGAAATAGCACCAGGCCGAGAGCGTAAAGTCCACGTCGCCCGTGGATAGCGCCGCGTGGTCTGCTCGCCAGTGACACTCGCTATTCGCCGCCGTGTACTGCCGCGCCGTGGCGTAGACCTTGCCCGTGTTGTTCGTGACCGTGTTCGTGTCAGTCAGCGTCAAGGCATTTGAGTGCAGGTCGAGCAGGTTGCCACTGGCCTCGTTGCCCGGCCAGTACGCGATAAGCGCGGTCAACAAACCGTTACTAACCGATCCCGGCAAACGTATCGTTGCGCTTGCCCCGTCTATGGGCCGAATCAGTGGGCGGCAAAGGGAGAGAACCAACGTCTACCGCCTGTACCTGATGTACACGACGCCGGGCGCTACGCCGCTTGTCTCTGCGATGTTGACCACGATCTTGCCTTGCAGGTTGTACGGCAAGGCCATCGTCGGCGTGATCTCGACGCCGGTGTACAGTTGCGGCAGCACCCTCGGACGCCAGACCGCATCGGTTGCGCTGTCGGCGCTCACAAGTAGATTCTCAGTCAGCAGTCCGAGACACGATACAGTGATGTCAGTCGTGGCCGAGATGCTGGCGGTGTAGTCGATGTAAATGTCCAGCAGCTCGCCGTAGATGGCGTTGGTGCTGGTGATGAACCCGTACTGCTGGCCGTAGCCGACGGTATGCGTCAAGGCCGAGGTCATGGTCAGCTGCTCGACAAAGACGCCGCTCGTGCTTGCTACGCCGATGCTCTGGTTCTGTGCCAGCTTCTCTTGCGCGTCTCTGATTTCGTCAAGGTAGCCGACGAACCAGAGACACCCGAACAGGATGATGACGGTCAGGAGAAAAGCGAGTGACCGCTTGAAAGTTTGAGACATGTCGCCTCCGAGTCTGGGGGAGCCGAGTCGCCCCGGCTCCCCGTTCGTCAGTTAGTTCAGAGTACCGCC
>MWCV01000094.1 GCA_002070215.1 Chloroflexi bacterium ADurb.Bin180
GCCGGCGCCCCGGGGGATCTCGAGCACGTTGAGGCGGAAGAGGTCGCGCCGCACGGCGAGCGAGGTGATGTAGACGACCGAGGGTGAGGAGGCCCGGAAGAGCTCGATCGTCGTCTGCTCGTCGGCCGCGAGATCGCCACGCGCCGAAACCGGAGCGAGCGGCCGGTCGCCGCCACCCTCCGGCGCGGCCGGAGCCGGCGCGGGGGCAGGCAGCCGCGTGAACCGCTGGCCGGCCGCGAACGCGAGAGCGAGCAGGAGCAGGAAGAAGAGAAGCCGGAAGAGTGCGGAACGCATGGGAGACGATCCTAGCGCCGCGTGCCACGGAAGGGGGCCGGTCGCTGGCGTCGGGATGGCGCTGGGCTCCGTCCGCTGGCTGACCCGGCGCTAGGAGATGAAGCGCCTGTTCGGCGTGCTGGGAAAGGCTCCCCCCCCTTGAATGCTGCGCGCTCTCGGTCCGCTCAGGCCGAGGTACCCTGCGGTAGAGCTCAGCGACCTACCCGTTCAAGGTCAGTTACGACAACCTGCACTGGATCTTCAGGGACGCAGCGGTCTCTCGTCGAACCTCAAGATCAGCACCCACGCGGTCAACCACTGCGGCCTCGATGTTCGCAGACTCGCCGACGGACCATGAAAGGCCCGTCGAGATCGACCGCGGCTCGGGTCGCGTTTGTTGCTGTTCGCCGACTCAGGTACCATCGCACAGGCTTCAGTGGACGTATGACTTCGGTGCCAAGCGCCACCCGCCCTCCCGCCAGCTCGATGGGCCGCCCTGCTAGGTCCCTTGAAGACGAGCTCACCGAGGCATTTATCGACGGCTATCACGTGGCCGGGAAGGAAGTTGGCTACTGGGGGCGGCGGTTCCTGCAAGCCGTAAGGGGGAACGGCGGGTTGGCAACCGCGAAGCGAATGCTGCTACCCCGAAACGAAGGTCAGCGCAAAGGCCTGGATGCGTTGCTCGAAGCGAATCGTCCCGAGCTCACCGTCGAGGCAATCGTCTTGCAGCCCCGATTCCAGGGCCTCTTCACAGCTGCCGAACTAGCTACTGCCAAGGATCGCCTGGGCGAATACGGCAAGATCATTGCGACGCTCGCCTCCAAAAGGGATCGCCTGTATCCCGAAGAACTAAAACCGGGACTGAAGTACGCTGAGGGTGCGAAGAAACAGGTTCGGGTCAATGCGTATGAGCGCAACCCCAGAGCAAGAGCAGCATGCTTGAAGCATCACGGTTATGACTGTGTCGTGTGCGGCTTCAACTTCGAATCGCGTTATGGTCCCTTGGGTAGGCAGTTCATTCATGTCCACCATCTGAAGCCGTTGGCTCTGACGGATGGCGAGTACAGGCTCGACGCAGTAGCTGACCTTCGCCCCGTATGCCCGAACTGCCACGCAATGCTTCATCGAGGCGCAGAGGTACTCAGCATTGAAGAGCTTCGTGCGAAGCTCGTAGCCACAGCTGGACGATCCGCCGATACACCCGACGCACCACGGCTGCCGCCGACAGCCTCGGCCCGTGGGTGAATTCCCACGCAAGGTATGCAGAACTCAGGGGGACGCAGATGATTGAACAGCTTCCTGCCATTGATGAACCGGAGTGGCTGTCACATATCGATCTGGATAAATTCGCCGACGCACCTTTGCCACTCGCCGATATCCTGCAAGATTCACTCTACTATCCAGCATCAGGGTACGATGCCGACCCGGTTCGATATTTGGCTGGGAATTACGTCAGCTTCGTTTACGTCGACTATGGCGCCTCTGAAGAAGAGCTGAACGAAAAGCTGCTTGACCCGGAACACGGTTTCGCTGGCTACGAGCTGATAGCGCAGCGCAGCGTCAAGGATAGGGAACTCGATCCGTACGGATGGGTGCAACCTCCTCTTTTGCCGGAGGATCACGACCCATCCTGGCGTCCGGGCTGGGACGAACCACCCTTCTGCGTCCGGAGCATTCTGCAGCAACGCGTCCGGAGCATTCTGCAGCAACGCCAGGATTATCCAAAGAACCTTGGTCTACAACGATTCAGGCTTCTCTCATCCCGGTTCCGGCTCGGGGCCTGGATGAAGCCACCCTTCTGCGTCTGGAGTATTCTGCAGCGACGCGAGGATGATCCGCCCCCAAGGCATGGTCCGCACCGAATCAGCCTTCTCTACCTCTGTACAGACGGCGCCGCCGCGTTCCATGAATTGTATCTTCGCAATGGAGTAACTCCTGGCGCGGTGGCCATAATACAACCTGGTCACGCTTTCGGCGGAAACTGGACCAACTTCGAAGACCCCAGAGCGATTCTCGCACGGTGGGTACTTACCAATCCAGCTGGTAAACCAAAGATCCTGCTCCATGGCTGGGCCGATGCACTTTATCCCCCGGAAACCCCCTGTTGGCCCGGCTATGAGGAGAATGTGCGCTTTTTCGCCAAGACCGGTGGTGGAAGGATAGGCGTATGGGGGCTCGCCCAATAGCACGTTGCGATTAAAGAGCAAAAAGTGTCACCGCCATTTCATTCCGACGGGTGAATGCGAGCATTGAACCGAACAAGTAGGCGAGGATCTCAACTGCGATGCAGAACCAATACTTCGGTGACGTGGGCGACTTCGCAAAATTCGGGCTGCTTCGAGCTCTACAGGCGCCCAAGAAGAGACTTGGCGTGATCTGGTATCTCACCCCAGATGGTTTTGGGAATCCGAACGATGGCAGGCACATCGGATACCTCGAGAAGGAAGCGGAGTATAGGGAGCTTGACACGGAGCTGTTCGACCTTCTGCGAGATGCAGTCCGAAGTGCCAAGAGAAATGTTTCGGTGATTGAGAGGAGCGGACTGCTCGAGCCCGCGTCTTTTGCTAACGAAGAGGTGCCCAGCGGCGCGCAGCGGTCTGATTGGTTCTCCCGCGCAGCCGAAGAGGTTTCGGATTCTGAACTCCTGTTTCTGGACCCTGACAATGGGCTGGAGACTGGCAGCCCCGGTCCCAAACACATGCTGTGGGCGGAGCTCCTGGCGCTCGCGAACGCAGGCAAACCGCGAACCTTGGTCGTATACCAACATCGTTCTCATGAGAATCTTGGCGGACAGACCTTTCCCGAATACTACGCGAGTGAGTGTGCACGGCGCCTTCCATCGGGCTTCGAATCAATCGCGCTCCACTGCCGCCGGGGAGCATCACGTCTCTTTCTTGTTCTCGTTCATCCCGAGCAGAAGAAGACCATTGTGCCTGCGGTGAATAGCTTCATCGAAAAATGGAGTGCCGGAGCGGTCAGAACCCGCATGTTCGAGCCCTAACTCTGGAGGGCCCCCGCTTTCGGTGACGGCTGATTGACGGACTCGTGCCCGCGCCCGCTGCCGCGATAGCAAGAAGGACTTCGTCACCCAGAATGGGGCCAGCCGCCCGCCACGCGGTAGGATCGGCGCTCCACACTCCGGATGATCCGGGACGAGGAGGTTCCGATGCGTATTGCTGAGACGCTGTTGCCCGAGTTCGATCACGAGATGGCCACCACCCGCAAGGTGCTCGAGCGCCTGCCGGCCGAGAAGTACAGCTGGACGCCGCACCCGAAGTCGATGACGATGGGCCGGCTCGCCAACCACATCGCCGAGATGGTCTCCTGGGGGGAGGCGGTCCTGAAGACGAACGGGATCGATCTCCAGCCGCAGGGGGGCGCGAAGCGCGAGCCGTGGGCGCACGCCGAGACCGGGGCGCTGCTCGCCGCTTTCGACGCCGCGGTAGCCGCCACCCGGGCCGCGCTCCTAGCGACCGAGGATGCCGACTTCGGCGTGATGTGGAGCCTGCGCGCGGGCGATCAGGTCTTCTTCACCCTGCCGCGCGCCGCGGTCTGGCGCTCGACCCTCCTCAACCACATCATCCACCACCGCGGGCAGCTCAGCGTCTACCTGCGCCTCAACGACCTGCCCGTCCCCGGCATCTACGGCCCGTCGGCCGACGAAGCCTGAGCGCGCGGCGCGTCGGCCGCCCCGCCCGCGACCTCCGGTGGGGCGCCGGACTTCTCGCGCTTGACAAGAGGGGGTCGTCTATACTGGCCACCATGAGAGGGAAATGGCTGGGAGGATCCGCCCTTCTGCTCGCTGCCCTGGCCGCGCTCGGGTTCGCCTGCAAAGGCTCGCACCACCCGACCGCGCCGCCGCCGTGGTTGGCCGTCGCCGGCGTCTGGGTCGGCGAGCGCTCGGTGGCGATCGTCACGAAAGGCGAGGACACCTGCCTCGGCCGTCTGCTCGCCACCCGCCCCCCGAGTCAGATCCGGATCGAGATGGAACTGGAAGAGCCACCCAGGCTCTGGGCCTGGCTCGATATCGACGACGCTGGCGAGCGTTGCAGGCTTGACGGCGCGGTCCTCGGCTCGGCGGTCTCCTGGAACGAGTT
>MWCV01000095.1 GCA_002070215.1 Chloroflexi bacterium ADurb.Bin180
TGGCTGGAGGGCGAGGCCGCAGTGGTACAGGGCTATGACCGCATCACCGAGATTGCGCGCGCTGGCAAAAAGGCCCTGCTGCTGTCTGACTGGTCCACCCTCGGCCGGCTGATGAACGAGAACCACTCTGTCCAGCGTGACCTCGGCGGTTCAGGCGAATCGAACGAAAAGCTCATCGCCGCGGCCATGAAGGCAGGAGCACTGGGGGCCAAGCTGGCGGGAGCCGGAGACGGGGGCACCATCATTGCCCTGTGGCCGTGGAAGGACCGCACCGCCCTGGAAACGGCGCTCCTCGAGGCGGGGGCCTCCAACATCTACGAACCGCGAGTCGTCGCCGGTGTAACCATCGAAGTAGACGAGGCTGCGCCGCGAAGCAGCCACGCTGGGGAAGGATAGGCGCCTTATGGGCCACTTTTACTACCGAGGTCCGCTGCCAAATGAGAGCAGGCTGTATGTGGGGCGCCAGCCTGAGCTCAAGCAGGTTACGAATCTGCTTGCCGGCCCGCTGCGCGGCTATGTGACCGTAGTGGGGGCCAATCAGGTCGGCAAGACGAGCTTTCTCTATCGTGTCCAGAAGCAACTGGGAAGGCACTGTCCCTCGGCGTTGGTCAATCTGCAAATGATCCCTGACGCCACGCCTTCAGGGCTGTTCAGCTACATTGCCAGCGAGATGGTCAAGCAGCTCGGGCTGCGAGGGCTGGCTTCGAGTGCCATGATGGTCGATAGCGGACCGGAATTCGCTCACTGGCTCGGGGACCTGCCGCCTAACGTGGCCAAAGCGGCGATCCTGATCGATGCTATCGACAATCTTCCGGACAAAACGGCCATCTACCTGGCCAATGTGCTGCGTGGAGTGTTCGACGACCGGCACCTGCCCGGGTCAGAGGGGCTGGCGCGCTTTGTCTTTCTGCTTGCCGGCGGCAGTGAGCTGCTAAACCTGACTATGACCGCGGTATCGCCATTCAGCAATATCGCCACTCGTGTGCACCTGCCCGATCTGTCGCTCGGCGAAGTGCGTCAACTCATGGCTTATGGCTTTTCGGGAACCCCGGTGGCGGTGAGCTTTGTCGACGAGTTGGCCGAGGCTGTGTATGAGCGTACCCACGGCCATCCCTATCTCACTCAGCGATTGGGTGATATGCTGGACCGCTACGCTCAGAAAGCGAACAGCCTGCCAACGCTGGACTCGATTCCGGCGGCCTGTGAGGAGCTGATCCACTCTGACGAGTTGGTGCACCAACTGCGCGCGGAGCTCCAGGACACGGCGCTGTTGCACAGCGCCTATCAAGTGCAGCAACACAGGACACCCTTTAGCGTAGCGCACCTCCGCCAGGAAAAGCTGTACCTGCTAGGGGTCATTCGCGAGGAGAACGGCGTTGCCGTGTCGGGAAACGCTATGTACGCTGAAGTGGTCAGACAGATGGCTCAGGAGGCTGGCGTTGCTCAGGCGGAGGTGCCATCGGGCAGAGTGTCTCCCGGGGTGGCGGTCAAGCTGCTGACTCCGGTCATCCCGACGGCCTTTTGCCACAATCTGAGTGCCAGAGACTTTCCCTGGGTACAAATCACCATCGACAACCGGCGGCGCGGCGCAGCACCGGCGCAGGTGTACGTGCGGGCCAGCATCGAGGGCTTTAGCGATGAGGCCGTGTCCAGTCTCCAGGTCGGCGAGGGAGAGTCCCGCGAACTCAACCTGCTTCCTCTGCTGCAACTGGCGGCGTGCATGAAGCTGAACGAGATCCGGCCGGCTACGCTGCGGGTCAGTCTGCACCAGTTCGGTTCAGGAGAGGAATGGTTGCTGCACGACCAGACCTATCCGATCAAGCTCCACGCCTACGATACGGCGCTGCTAGGCCTGTGCGCCAGCGACGGGCGCGTGGTGGACCTGACTGACCATCTGTGCGCTTTTGTTACGCCGCACATTCCAGAGATCGAGGACCTGCTGCGCAAGGCCGTTGAGCATCACCCGCTGCAGCACATAGTAGGTTACCAGGGCGCGGAAAGTGCGGATGATGCCAGGACGGTGGTGCGCGAACAGGTACGGGCCGTTTTTGACGCTCTGAAACACGATGCCGGCCTGGCCTACGTGAACTCGGCGCTGAACTTTGGCAAGCAGGAAGACCAGATCACCCAGCGGGTCCGGCTGCCGGTGACGAGTCTGCACCAGAGCAAGAGCCGGGCCAACTGCATCGACGGTGCTGTGCTCTACGCCAGCCTGCTGGAACTGGCCAGTCTGGACCCGTTCCTGGTGATCGTTCCCGGCCATGCCTTTGTTGGCTGGCGCGTCTGGAGAGGGTCGACGCAGTACGAGTTTCTCGAAACGACCATGACCGCAACGGACGAGTTCGGTGCGGCCCTGGCTGAGGGCAACAGACAGTATGCTGATGCCCGCGACAAGGGGTACTTTGGGCGTGAGTTATTCGACCGGCGGGGATTCGCCAGGCTGGTTGACGTGGCTGCCTGCCGCTCGCGCGACATCTATCCGCTGATGTAGCAGGCACCGCGAGTCGGGCTGGTTTTGTGTTCCGGCGAAAAGTGTGTATACTGGCGCGGTCTGAGGCGGGGCGTAGCGCAGCTTGGTAGCGCGCAGCGATCGGGCCGCTGAGGTCGGTGGTTCAAGTCCACTCGCCCCGACAGACGGCAGCCGGTCTACCCCTGGTGGGGTGGGTCGGCTGCTTCTTTTTGTGCCTCGCTCCACAACTGCAGTCGCTCCGCAGGGTTCAGGTCGTGCAATTCCTGGCCCTGCTGCTCGAGCCTCTCTTCGAGACGCGCGATGGCCGACTCGAGGCGCTGGATGGCGGCGCGCAGTGCGCTTTCGGCGTCGACCTGGAGATAGCGTGAGAGGTCGGTCAGAGCGAGGAGCAGGTCACCCAGCGGCTCCTCGGCTGCGGCACCAGACGTGGCCTGCAGCTTTTCCCAGGCGACACTTGCCCTGGCCGTTGCACTGCCGCCTGGCTCCTCAAGGCCGGAGCGGGCAGCTCGCTGGAGCAGCTCTTGTGCGCGAGCCAGCGCTGGCAGAGATGGAGGGACACCGCTTAGCATGCCAGGGCGCGGTGCCGGTTTGCCAGCGGCCGTTCGGGCTTGGCGCTTTTCTTCGCTCTTGATGCGCTCCCAGTTGACCAGCACATCGCGGGCCCCTGACACCGTCACCTGGCCAAACACGTGGGGGTGTCTTCGCTTGAGCTTGGTCACGATGTTGCTGACCACATCGGTCATCTTGAACTCTTGCTCTTCGGTCGCGATCTGGGCATGCAGCACGATTTGCAGCAGCAGGTCGCCGAGCTCCTCTTTCAGTGCGTCGGGGTCCTCCCGGTCGAGTGCCTCCAGCACCTCGTATGCCTCCTGGAGCAGATACGGCCTCAGGGAGGTGTGGGTCTGTTCTCTATCCCACGGGCAGCCCTCTGGCGCTCGCAAGTGCGCCACTAGTTCCTCGAAACTCACCAGCCCGCCGGGCTGTGCCAGGGGCGGCACCCAGAGCGAGGTGAGGTGATCAATTTGAGTGCCGCGGTCGAGGTCGTAGAGCGGAATACGGCGCAGCGCGCCTTGCTCAGTACCGGCCGCCCGCAGCAGCGTCACCGGGTGATCATCGGGGTAGACCATCATCAGCGATAGCTTGAGCTCAGCGGCTATTTCTCGACTGTAGACCTGACCGACGAGCAAGGGCTGGTCCGGGTCAACGGCAGGAAAGTGCGCTTGGGCCAGCGTGGTCGCGTCGGCTATCTGCAGACCATCGAGCGGGTCTGCGCCAAGCTGGGTGCAGATTGGCTCGAGGAAGCTTAATCCTTCGACGATGCGCACCGGAAGGCTATTCTGGTGTGCGAGGTCGAGGATGCAGCGGACAGAGGCTTCGCCCATTCTGGGGTGGCCCGGCACCGCATAGACTACGCCTTCTGGCCTGCGGCCCAGCTCGATGACCTCCCGAGCGATGGTGGCATACACTTCTTCGAAGGTACTGCACTGCTCGTAGACGCTGTCGAACGAGTGCAGCTCTACTCGCGGGTCAAGGGCAGCGACGGTGGGATGCTGCCGCGTGCGCAGATAGACTGCCGGCGCGGACGAAAGCACCTGCTGCGCCTCAACGGTGAGCTGGCCCGGCGCACCTGGACCGAGGCCGACGATGGTTATTCCTGGGGGCATGACACGACTCCTGATGCTTTGCTGAGGAGATTATAGGCCATCGACCTCGTGGTCACAATGGGCACGTGGCGTGACGGCTTCCCCAACTAGAGAGAGTGTGGAATTACTGCCCAGGGAGCGCGAACGACAGGTTCGTAGTTGCGCTTTAGCGCTCCCCTTCCGGACGGTCTCACCGCGTCAGTGGGTGGGGACAGGCT
>MWCV01000096.1 GCA_002070215.1 Chloroflexi bacterium ADurb.Bin180
ATCCCAAACCTTCTCAAGCACGATGGCCCCGAGGGACTGTGTAACGCCAACCATCTCCTTCCGGCTCACCCACGCGGCTCGCGCAAAGTCGCCGCTGCGCATCAGCGGCAACCCCGTGTTCACCACTTGTCCCACAAGGATGGCCATCACCGCGGTGCCCAGGCCTACGCGTCGCCCATTGAGCAAAGCTTGCCATCGCAGAGCGCGGCTTACCACCGTCACAAGCACGGCTGCAACGCCGAGGGCAACCAAGCGGTAGTCAGCATCCTTCAGTGCAGCGCCGATGGCATCCCACTCCAACCCATCAAGCAGGATTCCAACGGCCAACACAGCCAGAGCCAGACCAATGATCCAACGTGCGGCCTTGGGTAACCAGGATGGGCGACCTTTACAACGAACCGTCATTCCATCCTCACCGCGGCATCATTGAAAGCCACACAAGTCCTAACTGAGTCCACGCTCCCCTGTCCCTCTCAACGAGGTCGCCTGTCGGGTACTCGGGATACGCCAAACTGAACCAGCACCACCGCTGTACCAGCCGCCCGCCGTCGTTCGGGTCTCCAAGCGAAGCGTCCGAAGCCGTAAGGAAGAAACGCCACGTCTCCCCGAGGAATTCGGCCATCACATCGGGTGGGAAACCATAGTCCTCCGGCATCGGCACGCCGAACTCCGAGACCACCAACGGCCGTCCTCCGTAACCACGTGACGCCATCCAGCGCCGGAAGGCCCAGATCTGGTCCTGGAATAGTGCCAGATTCCCACTGTCGGCTATGGAATACAGAGCACCCGCATTGTCCGCAATCCCCGGCGGGATGTCGACTCCCCACGAGTCACGTTCCTCGCGGAGCATATAGTTGTGGATATGCCAGACCTGCGCGGGCAGTACCGCACCGAATTGGTCTTGGTAGCTCTGGAGAGCCAGATCAAGGTAGCGCAACCGCAGGTCGCTCGGCTGCGAGATTCCGCCGGCAGCAATCTGAGCTGTGGGATCGCCCAGCTTGATCGCAGTGTAGGCCTCGTGGTAGAGCCTGGCATAGACCTCGGGCGTTACATTGTCCTGCCAGCGCACATCGGGTTCGTTGCTGATCAACCAGAGCGATCCAGGCCGCGCCCCTGCGGCGCTTGTCAACACATCGGCCTCAGGTCGCAAAACCCCGCCCCCCATACGGACTGTCTGGGCATAGTCGATGCCATCTGATAGGTCTACAGAGGCCCGCACGTTCCAGTCCATCACCCATCCGACCCCCAGCGCCGCCAGATTATCGTCGCGACCTGCGCCGTATGGCAGCGACACGCCGATTCGCCATCGGTCCGCTTCGGTTACGGCATGTGCCGCCACGCTCGAGCTCGTGGAATCGGGTTGCTCCAGCACACGTGTACCGTTGGTGTCAACCGCAGGCGAGACAGGAGTCTGTGTGGAGAAAACGTCAGTTGGCGTCGCCGAATCGATGCTCCCGGGCGGCGGCCCCACCGTTGGCGACGGAGAAGCCACAGGCGTCCAAGATTGATCCGTGACGGGACCGCTCTGCATAGTGGGGGGCAGGCTCTGCGCAACAACTGGCGTCCTCGTGGGAACTATCGGCTCGGGCGTCCATGTATGAACCGGGACCAGCACCAGAGGCACGTGCATGTCAGTGATGCCCTTGATGATCAACAGCCCGCCCACAACTGCCAAGGCGAGGCCAACCCACCGAACTGTCTTTGTATCCTTACCCATCGGCAGCTTCCGCACCTCCCGGCATTGGGCGCAACGCCGGATCTCCGAGCAGCACAAAGCCTTCGCGGCTATCCTCAGTGACAGCCGCACGCCATCCCTTGAGAAGCGCACCGCCGATCGTGTCCCCTTCAGCAAGGGCAGTCTGCACAGCGATCGCCATGTCCATCTGTTCAGAGCTTGTCGTCTCTCCCGTTGGCCCAATGAACGCAACGACGCCCTTGGGTGCCAGCACCAGGGCCTCACCGAGGCTCTCGTGCGTTGGGTGGGCGAAGCTCGCACAAAGGCACGACCAGGTCACGAATACAGAAGGCTGTTGCCAGTTCTGTCCGTCCTCAACCGTGAGCAGCTTCTCGTCGCCCAGAAGCTGCAGACTGCCATGTCCAGAGTAGACCAGGGTCCCAGGTCCCTTCCCGAGCCAACGAAGCATCTCGCGCCGCGCGCCTTCTGCGCCAGCGTCAATCACTCCCTCCACATCACGCACAGCTCCCAGCCGCTCGATCATACCGGAAAACTCCGCCTCGTCATCGCTGACGAGAAGGAGCCGTGAACTCGGCTGCCACGCCACCGTCTTCCCAACGACGCGCCGCAACTCGTCGATGGATCTCACCGGCATCCTGCCCACAGAGACGAGCGCCTCACCGGTACCTCCAGAAGCCAGACCAAAGTCCGAAGCCGTATGTCCCACATGCGCTGTGCGGGTCCACGCTGTGGGAACAGCCAAGGCGCCCGGATCCCATTGCGACCTCATATCAGGTGATGTGTCGCCGACAATGAGTACGTACTGCAGGTCTCCGTCTTCTGAGAGCCTTCGCACCATGGCCTGGATCGCGGTGGCATCGGGCAGCCCGCGGCCATAGGTGTCATAGACAGACTCGGGAGTGATCAGCTCAACGACGTGCCCATCAGCCTGGCGCAGGGCAAGCAGATCGGCCAGCTCGACGTGGAAAGCAGCTGGCGCAACAACTATGTAGGTGGCGCCATCGAGTTCAGACTGAGCCAGCCGCTCCGCCGGCCTGACGTAATCGGGGGTGGGAGCCATCCAGGGCAGCCCGAGCCACCCCACGCCGCCCGCCCGTTGCGCGGCCATCGCCAAGGCACCGCTGGCCTCGGTCCTGACTTCGCTCCGGAGGACATCACCCTGCCCGTCGACGAAATAGCCAACCAACCCGTCTGCCTCATCCCCAACCGACACACAGGCATTGCCGTCTGCTTCTGCCCTCCATGTGGCCCACGCATCACCGTCCATCGCTATATCGCGACGCCACGCCACATCCAGCGCATCGAGCCACATCACGTCCACGGCAGCCCCCGTCTCACCTGAAGCCTGCAAGATCACTGTGTTATCCTCACCAACGGCTTTGGCGAGCGCCACCGTCCACGACTCCAGACTACTGCCGTCCCATAGGTGATCACCTACGGTTTCGCCGTTCCACGCGACCCGCAAGCCGTGGTCAGGGTTTTCTGGCATAGCACTCTGGCCCCACACGTGGACTGTGAGGGTTACCGGCTCAGCGACACGGACACCCGGCAGATGAACGGCTAGCTCAATCTGTTCCGGGGGACGCAATACTGCCCACAGCCACGAGCTATCAAACGGTGCAGTAGGACGATAGGCGAGATCTTCTTCCAGTCGCAGTGCCGTCTCCGTCACCGACTGGCACTCTGTCTCCGGGGTGAGAGGCACCCGGCTCGGTGCCGGCGCAGAGACGCTGTTCCCCAGCACAAGCTCATAGGTACCGGCGGCTTCGCGTGAGGACCGGTCGATCTGCCCGAAGAACAAGGCGCCAGGGCCAACAGGTGAGTCCACCCAGATAAGGGGCACGGGTGCGCCGTCGCCCAGCAGCGTCACTTGATCTCGGACCAACGAATCGACATCAAGTCCCAGACCATCCCACCAGGTGGGTCCAAGCCACCGCGGCCCGTCGTGTCTCACGATGAGCACGAAGCGGGATGCAGCTTCAGGCACACCGGCTGCGCCACTATCTGGTCGCGCCGAACAACCCGTCAGGAGGGCTAGTCCGAGCACGGCGCTGACAGCGCGCCTGGCTACCGACCGCGCTTCCAGAGCCACAGCCCACCGACGACAAGTCCTGAGCCAAACAGCAAGGAAACCGCAAGACCCACCCACAGCTTGCCAGGACCAGGTGGAATCTCGGCCATCACAGCTCCTCCCAGGGTTACCACAGTGGCTCGCGTCACCGGTACGACTGGTGTGGGACTGGGTAGAGGGCTCAACATCGCATCGGCCAGCCCGCCAGTCGGCACGGCGTCCGGCGTCGGAGAGACAAGGGGCGATACGACCGAAGACGTAGCCTCAGAATGCGTAGGCCTCGCCAGAAGCGTCGGCTGCGGAACAGCTGTGGGAGGGTCCGGTATGCTGGTGGCCGGCAGTAACGTTGTCGGCTCCGGGCTGGGTGAGAACGTAGGCGTCGCCAGAGGAGATGCTCCAGCAGCGCAAGTTCCGGTGACGCCGATCGTCACGGCAAAATCCTGCCACCGGCCATCGCGGAACCGCACGCGCAGGACATGCGTCTCCGCCACGCACGGGCAGAAAGCACGGGCACCCTCTCCCGTCACAGCCTCACCGTCGAAG
>MWCV01000097.1 GCA_002070215.1 Chloroflexi bacterium ADurb.Bin180
GTACCGCAGTGACCTCCGGCTACCCCAACCCAGGAGGGGAGCGCTAAAGCGCAACTACAAACCTGGGTTGGTTCGCAGTACAGGCTCTGCCTACTGACGCCCCGCTTGACGGGGCCGTTCGCCCCACTTGATGGGGTCAGCCTGTCCGGACCGCGCCACGATACCGCCAGTCTCTCGGCCTCGGACCTCGTGCACTTGCCACCCTCGCACGAGCACGACCCATTGACCCTTGCGCTCCATCGCGCTATACTGAGCTGCGGGTGTTGCTACCAGAGCCCCGTGGTACCCAGAAGGAGGTCTGCCCATGGTGAATCTGTTCCTTCGCTCTGTGATCGTGCTCGCGCTCCTGTTCGGTCTGCTCTTTGCCATCGGCACGGTGGTGCTGGTGGCCGTGGGCGCGCCACCCATCTTGGGCGTGTTCTTCGCCCTGGCCATCGTCTTTTTGCAGTACCTGCTCGGTCCGTGGATCCTGCAGCTCATCTACCGCATCGAATGGCGTGATCCCGCTGCGGTCGACCCGGGCCTGGCCCAGTTCCTCAGCAGCGCCTGCGCGGCCAACAAGATCCCCGTGCCGCGCCTGGGCGTGATCCAGGACGGCAACCCCAACGCCTTTACCTTTGGCCACTATCCCGGCGATGCCCGCCTGGTGGTGACCACCGGCCTGCTGGAGCTGCTCGACGCCGACGAGCGCAACGCGGTGGTCGCCCACGAGCTGGGCCACATCGTGCACTGGGATTTCGTGGTGATGACCGTGGCCGGCGTGGTGCCGCTCGTCCTGTACATGATCTGGCGGCTCAGTGCCAGCGCTGATTCCGGCCGCAGCCGCCGGCGCAAGGGCGGCGGCTACCTGGCCATGGTGGGCCTCGTCTCCTACCTGGCCTATGTCATCAGCCAGTACATCGTGCTCTTTCTCTCCCGCGTGCGCGAGTACTATGCCGACCAGTTCTCCGGCCAGGTCACCGGCGATCCCGACAAGCTCTCGACCGCCCTCGTCAAGGTGGCCTACGGTATGGCCGCCGCGCCGCAGGGAGAAAAGCGCGACGATACCAGGATGGTGGCCGCGCGGGCCTTTGGCGTGTTCGACCCCAGGTCGGCCCAGGCCCTGGCCCTGGCCAGCGCCGGTTCGGGCGGGGTGACGGCCGAGACGATGGAAAGCGCGATGAAGTGGGACCTGTGGAACCCCTGGGCCATCTTTTACGAGCTCAGCTCCACCCACCCGCTGCCGGCCAAGCGCATCCGCGCCCTGGAGAAGCAGACCATCGCTGAGGGCAAGACCCCGCACTTTAGCTTTCGCGCCGAACAGCCCGAGAGTTACTGGGACGAGTTTGCCGTGGACTTGCTGATCACCTACCTGCCGGGCCTCTTTGCCCTCTTTGGCGTGATCATCGGCCTGGTGTTCTCGCCCGTCGCTATCCTCGGCGGCGAGCAGACGCTGATCCGCACGCCGGTGATGTGGGGCGGGCTGATACTGCTCTTGACCTGCGTGGGCTGGTGGATCCAGCGCGCTTTCTCCCACCGCCACAGTTTCAATGACCAGCGCACGGTCAAGTCGCTGATCGGCGAGGTCAAGGTGTCGGGCGTGCGCTCCATCCCCTGCACGGTCAAGGGCACCATCATCGGCCGCGGCATTCCGGGCCTGTTCTACAGCGAGGACCTGGTGATGCAGGACGAGACCGGCTACATCGTGCTCGACTATCGCCAGCCGCTGGGCATCATGGAGTTCCTGTTCGGCTGGATGAAGGCGCAAAAGCTGGTCGGCCTCAGCGGGCAGGCCATGGGCTGGTACCGGCGCTCACCGCGGCCCTATCTCGAGCTGCGCCAGATGGTGCTCAACGACGGCGAGGTGGTCACCAGCTACAACTATCCCGTGACCCAGTTCCTGGTCTATGCCGGGATGGTGCTCGGGCTGGTGCTGCTCGTCGCGCCGCTGGTGGTGCGGTAGGCGGAGCTGAAGCGTTTGTGGTAGAAAGAGCCAGCGGGGCAGAGCTCCTGGTGGGCGTAGTCCCGCTGGCCCCGAATACGTTCGCCGTGCAGCCGACTCAACCCGCCCGCTCCATTGCCCACATCACAGGAGGAACCAGACCATGAATCCCGTATTGCCAGTGCTGCTCTCGCGACGCTCGGTACGAACCTATCAGGACCGGCCGGTGGAGGACGAGGTCAAGCAGGAGGTGCTGCGCGCCACCCTCCGCGCGCCCACGGCGGGCAACTGGATGCTCTACTCCATCATCGACGTGACGCGGCAGGCGGCCAAGGATACCCTGGCCGTGACCTGCGACAAGCAGCCTTTCATCGCCCGCGCGCCGTGGGTGCTCCTGTTCCTGGCCGACTATCAGCGGCTGTACGACTATTTCACCGTGTGCGGCGTGCCCGAATGGTGTGAACGCAACGGCCGGACGCTGGCCAGACCCGCGGGAGCGGACCTTTTCCTAGCCTGCTGCGACGCGCTGATCGCCGCGCAGACGGCCGTGGTCGCCGCCGAGTCGCTGGGCCTGGGCTCGTGCTACATCGGCGACATCATGGAGAACGACGAGGCGCACCGCCTGCTGTTCGACCTGCCGCCCTACGCCTTTCCCATTTGCCTGTTGTGCTTTGGCTATCCCACCGAGCAGCAAAAACAGCGCGCCCAGCCGCCGCGGTTCGGGCAAGAGTACATCGTCTTTCAAGACCATTACCAGCGCCACGATGCTGACACGCTGACCCGAATGTACGCCGAGCGCGAGGCCGATTTCGCCCGGGGGCGCAGGCCGGAAGGCATCGACAACCTCGGCCAGGCGATGTACGCGCGCAAGTTCGACGCCGAGTTCAGCCGCGAGGCCCGCCGCTCAGTGAAGGCGATGCTGGAGCGCTGGCTGAAGGGCCAGGACTGAGAGGAGGCGCTGCCCCGGGTGCTCCCGCTGGGGCGTGCCGGGCAAGACGGGCTGCCCGCCCCACCCGGCCAGGAGCGGTTACTCGCACTCTGCCGCGGCGGCTCATTGCGCCGGTGGCGAACCGCGCGAGCACACCCCGGTGGAGCCGGTCCAATCGTTCTGCGTTGTGCGCGCTGTCAGCGTAGGACGGCCGGCCGCAGCCGCTCGTACCACTGCGACAGGGTCGCTCTCCAGCGCAGCGGAACGCCCCATTCCATCAGGTAAAGGGCCACGTCTAGCGCCGTGGGAGCCCCGTGATCAAAGGCCGCCCTGAGCACCGGCCAGAAGGATTCCCTCTCGCCGCAGTGCACGGCGTTCGGCGCGAACCAGGTCAACAGAGCCGAGCTGTAGGCGCGTCGGGTGAGCAGGGGTCGGCGCACCTCGAGCCAGCCCAGAAACTCGCGCCAACCGAATGGGCTGCGGCGTACAGTCTTGAGCGCAGAGAAACGGAGCTGATCCCACACCACCAGCGGCGCATCTTCAGCAACAAACTCCACGCCAGTCTCCCCACGAGCGCCAACTCGCACCAGCCAGTCCATGTCCTGCAAGCGCCGGAGCTCGAGGTCAAACGGCACCAGCTCGATGAGCTCGCGGCGGACCAGCAGCGCGCTGGTCAACAACACCCCCTCCCCGTAGAAGGGACTGGACTGACTCAAGATGTACTGGCACAGCGGCTCGCCGGGGGCGGGCCGGCGGCGCGGCCAGACGAACTCGCGTCCGGCGTAACGAGCGATAAAGCGGGTGGCCACGATGGGGCTGGCCGAGGGCGATGCCTCTGCCGTGGCGAGCTGGAGGGCCAGTTTTTGCGGCAGCCACTGGTCATCGTCATCCAGCAGGGCCACCCACGGGGCACGGGCCAGTGCTGCGCCGCGGTTGCGCGCGGCAGACGCACCCTGATTGACCGGCAGCACCTCCACCCTCAGGCGCGGATCGCTCAACTGCCGCAGCGCGGCTGCGGTGGCCTCGTCGGGGCCATCGACCACGACGATCACCTCGAGGTCAGCCAGGGTCTGAGCCAGGGCGCTCTGCACCGCGCGCATGACCAGCACCTGCCGGTCGTGCGTGGGAATCACCACCGAGACGCGAGGGGTTGTAGCAAGTTGGTGAGGCGCAGTGGGCATCGGCCGCTCCCGAACGCTGCGAGGTTCTCTCCTGGCCAGGCCAGAGGTTTGCCGGAGCATACTCGGCGCGGCGTCTGCCGTCAACCACAGAGGGTGAGAGTGTGGAAAAAGCGGGCGAGA
The DNA here is from genome assembly GCA_002070215.1 of Chloroflexi bacterium ADurb.Bin180. Taxonomy (NCBI): domain Bacteria; kingdom Bacillati; phylum Chloroflexota; species Chloroflexi bacterium ADurb.Bin180. The sequence goes on from MWCV01000097.1 coordinate 4,151, forward strand.
GATGGGAGCACTCTGGCGCCTGTGCCTGGTAGTGCCAAGACTCCGGGCAACTACAGACCTCGATAGGTTCGTAGTACAGGCT
>MWCV01000098.1 GCA_002070215.1 Chloroflexi bacterium ADurb.Bin180
CTCCCCGAGTGGCGTGGCGGTGGGGCCGGACGGCACGGTGTACGTGGCGGACACGGGGAACGACCGCATCCAGCGGTTCACGGCCGCGGGAGCTTTCCTCGGTGCCTGGGGCGTGGAGGGTGCCGCGCCGGGGCAGTTCATGTACCCCCATGGCGTGGCGGTGGGGCCGGACGGCGCAGTGTACGTGGCGGACACTGGCAACCAGCGTGTCCAAGTATTCGGTGCAGCATATGCGGAAACCTGGCGAGCCGAGTACTTTGCCAACCGTTGGCTGATCGGAGCGCCGGTCTTGATCCGGCAAGACGCCGCCATCGATTTTGCCTGGGGCAGCGGGTCGCCGGGCAGCGGCGTACCGGTCGATTCATTCTCGGCGCGGTGGACGCGGTACGTTGGTCTGGCTCAGGGCAGATATCGGTTTTCGGTAGTGGTTGACGATGGCGTGCGTTTGTGGGTGGATGACACGCTCCTGATCGACCAGTGGGCCGAACAGGTTGCCTCTTTCGACGCCGAGGTCAATCTCACGGCCGGCTACCATCGCATCGTGCTGGAGTACTGCGAGATAAGCAGGAACTCGGAGGTACATCTGAACTGGACTTGCCTCACAGCACCTTTGACGATTGAGAACATCCGCGAATCGGCCGACCCCATCTACGTGCAAGGGTGCCCTGGTCCGACACAGGTAACCATCCGTGCTGACGTCTGGGGCGAGTCGCCGCTGGAATTTGTCCGGCTGTCGTACGATCTGGCCGGGGGCTCGTGGAGCAGCGTGTTCATGACGCGGGAGGCGGGGACCGAGAGGACTTTTGGCGTGACCATCGGCCCATTCTCACAGGCCTACACACTGACCTACACGGTGATTGCGAAGGACACAAAGGGGAACCAAGCGCAATCCCCGATCGGCTCTGTTACGGTCCGTGAGTGCAGCACGCCTACTGCTACGCGGAGCCACACGCCGACGAGTACTCCCACGTCGAGCCGCACCCCGACGAGTACTCCCACGTCCAGCCACACGCCGACGAGGACTGCCACGTCGAGCCGCACCCCGACGGTGACTTGGACGCCCACCAGAACGCCGACCCTCACGCCCACCCTGAGCGGCACACCAACCAGGCCACCGCCCACGCGGACTCTGACGCCCACACCGACCAGGTCGAAACAGTATGTTTCGTTGCCGGCCATTGTCAAGTTGTGGCTGAATTGCGACCCGTATGGTCCGAACAATCAGCCTGCCAGCGCACACGGACCTCTGGTGGCAGGAGAGGGATATGCCGATTATTTGTGCGCGGAGGACCCAGAGGACTGGTTCTACTTTGTGATCAGCAGTCTGGAGCGGATTGTTGTCGACCTGGTGGTGCCGGCGAATGCGGACTATGACGTGTACCTTTATCGTGACCCTGAGGTCCTGTTTCCCTACGGTAGCAAGACGGGCGATGGGCTGGCGGAGCATATTGAGTATCAGCCCCATCAGATTGGCGCCTATCAGGTGCGGGTCACGCGGGCGGCGGGTGCGCACTACTCGGCGACGGAACCCTACCTGCTCACGGTGAACTACCGCTAGGGGGCGCAAGAAAGACCGGGCGAAGGTTCTGCTGCGGGCTGGCCGCCGCAGTGGAAAGCTCGAGCTGGAGCCTGGACACGCCAATTCTAGTGTCTCAGCCCAGCGCAGGCAGGACGCCGACCTAGTGAGCCCCCTAGCGAGTGGCGCGTGATGTGTGGCAGGACCACGTTCGTTTTCCGATGCCGGCGATTTCAGCTCTTGTGGGCCCCTCACCGCAGCGCGCTGACGATGGCCGTGGTGTTGGCGCGGAACTGCTTGCGGCTCTGGCGCAGGCATGCTATACTGTCTGAAAAGGCGCTGCGACAGGAGGAAGAAGTGGAAGACTGGCGGACTCGGATCGTCCTCGACCCGCAGATCCTCGTTGGCAAGCCAACGGTGAGGGGCACGCGCCTGGCGGTCGAGCTCATCATCGACCTGCTTGCTCAAGGTTGGACAGAGGCGGAGATCCTGAACAACTATCCGGGGCTGACTCGAGAGGATGTCCAGGCTTGCCTGAGCTATGCCAGCGCGACGTTGCGTGCCGAAAAGGTCTACCCCATAGCGGCGGCCTAGGGCCATGCGCATCCTCGCCAATGAGAATCTCCCCGGAGATGCCGTCGCCACTCTGCGCCGGAAGGGTCACGATGTGGCCTGGGTGCGCGTCGATGCTCCCGGGAGCAGCGACCGGCAAGTCCTGGAGCGGGCACGTGCCAAAGACCGGATTCTGATCACGTTTGACAAGGATTTTGGCGAGTTGGCCTTTCGGGCCAGACTCCCTGCCTCGAGCGGGATCATCTTGCTGCGCATTTCGGCACCCTCCGCGGCACAGGTTGGTCGAGCTGTGGCAGCAGCGCTGGAGAGCAGGTCCGACTGGGCCGGGCACTTTGCCGTTGTTGAAGATGATCGAATCCGAATGACGCCCCTGCCGCGAGGCGGGTGAGCATAGCAGACACGGGCAGGGTAGGCGCGCGAGGCTGCGCGGCCGGTTTGGTGGTTGGTCTGCAGTCAATCGTAGTGTGCAGCAGGGTACGCCCCAACAGGGGACGTTGGTCTTTGCCTCTCCCCCCTCACCGCAGCGCGCTGACGATGGCCGTGGTGTTGGCGCGAATGAGGTCGATATACGTCGGGGCGGGGCCGTCGGCGGCGGTGATGGAGTGGCTCCACAGCTCGGTGACCACCTTGGCCCCCGTCTCGGTCGCGATTTGCTGCGCGAGCTGCGGATTGGTCCCCGTCTCGAGAAAGATGGCCGGCGCGCCGGTGGCTTTGATCCGGTCGATGAGCGCGGCCATCTGCTGGGCCGAGGGCGACGCGCCCAGGCTCACGCTGGGCACGATGGTGCCCACCACCTGCAGGCCGTAGCGGTCGGCAAAGTAGCCCAGGCTCTCGTGATTCGTGACCAGCAGGCGGCGCTCGGGAGGGATGGTCTCGACCTGCTGGCGCACCCAGCGGTCCAGCTCCTTCAGCCTGTCGCTGTAGGCGTTGGCGTTGGCGGCGTAGGCGGCAGCGTGGGCGGGATCGGCCTGGCTGAGGCCGGCGCGGATGTTCTCCACATAGCGCAGAACGTTGTTCGGGTCGAGCCAGAAGTGGGGATCGCTCTCGCCGTGGGCGTGGTCAGTGCTCTGGTCGCCATCGTGGGCGGCCACGGGGCGGCTGGTCAGGCCGGCCGAGGCGGCGATGATCACCCTCTGGCCCTCCAGGCTGCCCAGCAGCGGCTCGAGCGCCTCTTCCAGGCCGGCGCCGTTGAGGATCAGCACCTGGCTGTCGGCCAGGCGGGCCATATCGCGCGGGGTCGGCTCAAAGCTGTGCGGGTCCACACCCAGGGGCATCAGTGTGTCCACGTGGAGCACGTTGCCGGCCACGTTCTGGGCAATGTCTGCCAGGAAGGTCTCGACGGCGATGACGCGCGGACTGCCGGGCATAGGCGTGGCCGTGGCGCGGCCGCAGGCAGCCAGCAACAGCACGCCAAGGCAGAGCAGCAACCGACGTTTCATCCAGCCGTATCTCACTGGCACCCCTTTTCACCCCTCGATGCAAGCGGAGTGTAGTCTCGCTGGCAGGGCCTGTCAAACGGGCGCGCCGTCTGATCCCACGCGAGCACCGTGTCCAATCAAATGATAATGTCACTGGGCGGTGATCGTTCGGTCAAATGATAATGTCACCGGGGGCGCCGCTCCTTTCTGATGAGATGTTGGTACAAAGAGAGTTTCGAGAACGTTTTCGGTTCGCTCCGGCGACGCCCCGGGCAGATGGAAGAGGCACTCCAGCGCGCGGTGGATCTCCTCGCGAAGCCGTCTGGGGTTCGTCTGGTCGTAGAGGCGCTGCAGCGCGTCCTGCTGGTCAGCGGAGAGGACGTGAGCACTGCACAGCCGCTCAAACGGAGTCTGAGCTGGGCCATGGCGACGGCGAAAGATGGTCGTCCCATCCTCGTTGAGGCAGACGGACTTGTCTTCGAGGCGTAGGACGGGCTGGAAGAAGTTACCGTTCGCTTCGCGAAGACGAAGTAGTACAGCCAGAGCTTGTCATAGAGGTCATTGAGAGCCCTCGTCTGCGCAACAGAATCGAGGCGCTCGTAGCCGAGGTAGGCTCGGATCAAGGATGAGTTTTTCTGCTCG
>MWCV01000099.1 GCA_002070215.1 Chloroflexi bacterium ADurb.Bin180
CTGCTGACGGGGGTACCCTTCAGAGGCCGGGCCAGAGCTCTGGCCTAAGCCGAGGGAGAGGTACGCCTGGTGAGCGAGGAGGCACGCTAAGAGCGACCTGCTGGCAAGAAACAGGCCGTACCTGGCCCTTTGGCAGCCTTTGCAGTGAGCTCGTACGGGCCATCACCGTTCCACAAGCGGCCGAATTCTCCCCTCAGAGGGAGAGCACTTCCTCCAATTCCCTCTTTTTCCACACTCTCCGGGGTTGGAAAGTGACAATAGCTGGCGCTAGCGGCGAGTTGGCTCAGCGGCCAGGGTCAGCCCCCACACGCGGCTGGCGCCTGCCGCCAGCAGCTCTTCGGCGCAGGCGCGCAGGGTGGCACCGGTGGTCATCACGTCATCGATCACCACTACCGCACGGCCACGCACGGTGCCGCCTTCGCAGGCAAAGGCGCCCTGCACGTTGAGCATTCGGTCGTGGGCGTTCAGCCCTACCTGGGGCGGAGTGGCGATCTTCCTGGTCAGGGCCTGCTCGGAGACAGGCAGGCCGGTGCGGCAACCCAGTTCGCGGGCTAGGAGCGCCGACTGGTTGTAGCCGCGCTGCCTGAGCCGCGACGAGTGGAGAGGCACGGGAACGATGAGGTCAGCGGGGTAGGGCTCCTCGCTCCAGTTGTCGGCGAGCATCTTGCCCAGCGTCGGGGCCAGGGCGCGCAGTCCACCATATTTGAAATGGTGCACCGCCTGGCGCATCGGCCCGGCAAACTCGGCCGCCGAGCGTACGCCGCTCAGCGGATGAAGGTCGTGCAAGCTGCCTGCGGGAACAAGGTGGCGCAACTGCACTGAGGCCAGACAGGAGGGACAGAGCAGCTCGCCACGCTGCCCGCAGGCAACACAGCGCGGTGGGAAGAGCAGTCGCCACAGGTGTTGTGACAGGGTCGGCGATTGGCGCTGCATACGACCGCCTGACGAGAATAGTGGGTTACTGTACGGTCAGGCCTTCCAGGTCCAACACTGCTTCGACTCTCGAACCCAGCAACCGCGGCCGGAACACCCAGCGCCAGCCGCTGAGGCCGAGGGGCACCTCGTAGGAGACGGCACCGGCCATGCTCTGGCGCGGGCCGATCTCGCCCTGCACGACGAGCCAACCCTGCTCCCTGGCCGCCAGGACGCCAGCCGCAGGGTGAGGCTGCAGCTCGCTACCCTGCGGGTCGAGCAGCAGCATCTGGCGCTCTGGCATTACATAACGGATGCCGCCGGTGGAGTTTTCCAGAGTGATCTCTACGGCCAGGAAACCGCAACCGGTAGATGGCTTGCGGTAGGCATCGGGGGCCAGCCAGCGGACGCTCTTCACCGTCAACTTCCAGCCCTGTAGGTCTACTGTGGCGCCCGGCGCGAGGTCGACAACCGCCGGCTGGCGAGGCGAACACGCGGCCAGCACAAGGGTCAGCAGCAGGGCGGTCAGCAAGCGGGTGCGTCTGGCGGACAGAGTCTGGCGGCTCATGATGGCGCGATTATGGTCGCACGCTGGCCAGGTGTCAAGCGCGGTCCGTGGGGCACACCCCATTTTGGCAATTGGCCAGTCCGGGCCTATACTAGCGTATCTACGAGAGAGACGGGAGTGGGCGAACCATGGCACGTTTACTCTTGAGACTGAGTCTGGTGGCTTTGAGCCTGGCGCTGGCCCTGACGGTGGCGCTGCAGGCCCGCCTGCCGCGCGAGGTGGTGGAAGTGCTGGCACTGCCCGACGAGGTGCTGGGCCTCGCTGTGGCACAGGCTCCTGCACAGCCGGCGGCTCAGGTGACAGGTCAGCCCACTGCTGTGCTTCCGACCGCCACGGTTCCGGCCCCGACGGTGGCTCCCACACCCTCTGGCGAACCCTCGACAGTGGTGCTGCAGCAGGGCCGCGATGGCTATGCCGGCAACATCGATACCTTCATCCAGTTCTACGCGCCAGAGGAGAACTACTGCCACTCCGCAGAGCTGTTCGTGGTCACGACGGACAAGGCCGTTGCCTTCCTGCGCTTTGATCTGACCGGTCTGCCCGCTGCTGCCGCAGTGGCGAACGCCACGCTCGAGCTCTATGCAGTTCAGGGGAACCAGGGCGCCGAGATCGGGCTGTACTTGCCGCTCAAGGAGTGGGATGCCTGCGGGATCACCTGGACCAGGCCCTGGCAGCAGCCGGGAGCGAATGGCGCCGGCGACCGCCAGGCCGAGCCGCTGCAGGTCATCAAGAGCGGGCCGGCTCCAGAGTGGCTCCTGTTCGATGTGACTGGCGCGGTGAGGCAGTGGCTGCAGGACCCGTCCACCAACCACGGCCTGATGGTCAAGAGCCTCGAGACCACCGTGCCTTCGCAGCACATTCTGTTCTCCAGCGAGAACGCCGACTCGGAACGCCGGCCGCGGCTCACCATTCGCTACCAGCCGCCCCAGCCGACATCCGCAGCAACGAGCCCGTCACTGCCGAGCGAGACGCCTGCGCCCACGCTGGCGCCGCCGGCCGATACTCCGGCTCCCGCGGTCACCCCTGCGGCGACACCCACGGCCATCACCCCTGGCTCGCCGCGGGTGATCGAGCTCCACTGGTGGAAGCCGATGGAGGTGGGTGGCACCTACCCGGTTACCCTGGTCTTTCGGCCGGAGAAGCCGGGGCCTGGCAGCAGCGAGTTTGACACCTACGTGCTCGCGGCCAATGCGCAGCTCAATGCGGCAACATTCGACACAAGCGCGGCATCGGAGCAGTTGCAGATCCTGACCAGACCGGAATCATCCCTGGTCTGGCGATGGACGGTCCAGCCCCGCTCCGCGGGTGAGCGGATACTGGCCTTTGAGGTCAATCTGAGCTGGACGCCGGCTGTGCCTGACCAACCTCCGGTGCGCACTGACCCCGGCATCTGGCAGCAGAGCCGGACGGCCAAGGTGAATGCTGGTTTTGCTTACTGGTCCGCGGTCAGAATGGCCAGGCTGGCCCTCATCGGCGCTGGCTTGTTATTCTGGCTGGGGTGGCTGGTCCTGCACCAGCGTAGACAGCAGCTCTGATTCCTGTCTCCACCCTGGCACACGGAGAACGACGGCGATCTCCCCGGGTCGCCGTCGTTTTGTTTTGGACTCTGGTTGTCTGGAGGACGAATGACCGATTCAATCATCGAACGCGCTCAAGCTGATGGGGTGAGCTTTGTCAGTCTACAGTTCACCGACCTCTATGGCACAGTCAAGAACGTGACCATCCCGATGTCCGGGCTGCGCACAGCTTTGGAGCTGGGTATCAACTTTGACGGCTCTTCGATCGAGGGCTTTGCCCGCATTGCCGAGAGCGATATGGTGCTGCGCCCCGATCCAGCGACCTATGCTCTTCTGCCGTGGACGCAGGCGCCAGAGCGCACGGCGCGCCTCATCTGCGACGCCTTTGACCCCTCGGGTCGGCCTTTTCCCGGAGATCCGCGGCGCATTCTGAAGGACGCCATCGCCGATTGCAGCGCGCTGGGCTACACCTTTCACACTGGCCCGGAGGTCGAGTTCTACCTTTTCAAGAGCAACGGACAGGCCGAGCCGAGCGCCGTGCCGCAGGACTATGCCGGTTACTTTGACTTTTCTCCGCTGGACCTGGCTTCTCAGGTTCGCAACCGCATTGCGCTGGCGCTGCAAGAGATGGGCATTGCCGTCGAGGCGACCCACCACGAGTGCGGTCCGGGTCAGCAGGAGGTCGACTTTCACTACGCCGATGCCCTGTCGAGCGCCGACGCGGTGGTGACCCTGCGCTACACGATCAAGGCCGTCGCGCAGAGCAACGGCCTCTATGCCACGTTTATGCCCAAACCGCTGGCGGGCGAGGCTGGCTCGGGCATGCATACGCACCAGAGCCTGAGTTCGAAGGATGGCCGTAACGTGTTCTTTGACCGAGACGACCACTACCAACTGTCCCGACTGGCCTACAACTTTATCGCCGGACAGATGGCTCACGCCCGTGCGCTGGCGGCGGTCGTGGCGCCAACGGTCAATTCATACAAGCGGCTCGTGCCCGGCTATGAAGCGCCGGTCTATATCTGCTGGGGGCGGGTCAACCGGTCGGCGCTCATCCGCATTCCTGC
>MWCV01000100.1 GCA_002070215.1 Chloroflexi bacterium ADurb.Bin180
GGGAGTCGGCGAGACAGAGGATGAGGTCATTGCTGTCCTGCGTGACCTGCGGCGCGTTGGGTGCGATTTCGTCACGCTGGGTCAGTACCTGCGTGCGTCCGAAAGGCACGCGCCCGTGGTGGAGTACGTATCGCCCGAACAGTTCGACCACTATGGTGCTCTCGCGCGTAAGTTGGGATTCAGCGGAGTGTTGAGCGGCCCCTTTGTGCGGAGCAGCTACCGGGCCGCTACGTTGCTCGAGTCGAGCAGAACGGAAAAGGGCCGGTAGGTCAGGACTCGGTCGGGGCGGAGGGGTCAGGGCTTGCGGTCGAGCCCTCGGGAGGCGGAGTGGACTCGTCTGCCCGCTTGCGCCAGCGGTCCAGTCGCTCTTTGATGCTGGCCTCGTAGCCGAGCTCGCCCGGCTCGTACCAGTGCTTCCCCCGGAGAGCGTCGGGCAGGTACTGTTGGTCCACCCAGTGCTCGGGGAACTCATGGGGATAGCGGTATCCCTTGCCGTGACCGAGGGCGCCGCCGTCACGGGTCGTGTCCTTGAGGTGATTCGGCACGTCGGTCACGCCAAGGCGCTCCACTTCGGCGAGGGCCTGGAAGTAGGCGCCACAGGAGTTGCTCTTGGGCGCTGTGGCCAGATAGATGGCCGCTTCGGCGAGGGCGTACTGGGCCTCGGGCAGGCCGACCCACTCCAGGGCCTCAGCCGCCGCGGTGGCCACGACCAGGGCCTGCGGATCGGCCAGACCTACGTCCTCCGACGCCAGAATGATCATACGTCGGGCGATAAACCGCGGGTCTTCGCCGCTGTAGATCATCCGCGCCATCCAGTAGAGGGCCGCGTCCGGGTCTCCTCCACGCAGACTCTTGATGAATGCCGAGATGGTGTCGTAGTGAGCGTCGCCGTCGCGGTCGTAGAGCAGCGCCCGACGCTGGATCGATTCCTGGGCCACCGCGAGATCTATGACGACCTGACCCTGGCGATTGGCCGGCGTAGTGGTAACAGCCAGTTCCAGCGCGTTGAGCGCGTTGCGGGCGTCGCCGCCAGCGACCTGCACCAGATGCTGGAGGGCTTCTTCCTCCACCCTGACCGGTATCTTTCCCAGGCCCCGCTCTTCGTCGGCCAGGGCTCGGCGAAGGATTTCCAGCACTTGCTCGTCACTCAGGGGCTTCATCTGAAAGATGCGCGACCTCGAGACCAGTGCACCGATGACCTCAAAGTAAGGGTTCTCGGTGGTCGTGCCAATCAGAGTGATGGCACCATCCTCGACGTGCGGCAACAGCGCGTCCTGCTGGGCTTTGTTAAAGCGGTGTATCTCATCGACGAGCAGGATGGTGCGCTGACCGTGCATGCCCAGCCGCTCTCGAGCCTCCTGGACCAGTTGGCGGATGTCGGCAACGCCGGCCATCACCGCACTGATGGCAGCAAAGTGCGAATGGGTCTGGTTGGCGATGATGGTGGCCAGGGTAGTTTTGCCCGTACCGGGCGGTCCCCACAAGACCATCGACGAGATGCGGTCTGCTTCGATGGCGCGTCGCAGCAGGGTGCCGGGCCCCACAATGTGCTCCTGCCCGACGAACTCTTCCAGGGTGCGCGGCCTCATGCGGGCAGCCAGCGGCTGCCCTTTCTGCATCAGCAGCTTGCGCCGATAGTCGAACAGGTCTGAAGCAGTGCTCTGGGGGGTGTCGGGACGCGTCACGGTCTTGCGCATAACGACCAGTGTAGCACAAAGGCCCAGGGGAGCCAAAAAACCAGGGGGATTGGACAGCGCTCGCAGGTCGTGCTACAATCACGGTATGGTCTGGCAAGGTGCGGGCACGGTGCCAATGGTCCTGGGACACGACTGGGCAGTGAATCTGCTGCAGCAGAGTCTGTCAAGGGATCGGCTGGCCCATGCCTATCTGTTCACTGGCCCTCCCTCCGTTGGCAAGACCAGTCTGGCTCTGTATCTGGCCCGTGCGCTGAACTGCACCGACCCGGGCCCGCGACCCTGCGGGGTGTGTGCTTCCTGTCGCAAGATCGACCGGGGCGTTCACCCTGACGTCCGCGTGATCGACGAGTCGGAGAGCACCGGTGATACCGCGGATGAGCCCGCTGAGCCGGGAGCACGTCGCAAGCGCGGCATCAAGATAGGCCAGATTCGTGAGCTGCAAGCGCAGGCATCCCTTTCGCCGTTCGAGGGGCGAAGGCGCGTCTACGTGCTCTGCGACTTTCAGCAGGCCAACCTGGAGGCGGCCAATTGCCTGCTCAAGACGCTGGAAGAGCCGCCAGATAGAGTGGTTCTGGTCTTGACCGCGCTGCAGGCAGAGGGGCTGCTGCCGACCATCGTATCGCGCTGCCAGGTGCTCAACCTGCGCCCGCTACCGGTGAACCAGGTTCAGAAAGCGCTGCAGGAGTACTGGGGGGTGGAGGAACGGCGGGCGGCGGCACTGGCCGGCCTTTCTGCCGGAAGGCTCGGCTGGGCGATCCGGGCCAGCCAGAACGAAGCGTTGCTGAGCGCGCGCGAAAAGTACCTGGTGGCACTCGAACAGAGCGGCAAACTCAGCTATACAGAACGTATCCGGCTGGCCCAGCAATTGAGCCGTAACCCGGTCAACCTGATGGACGCGCTGGACCTGTGGCAGGAATGGTGGCGCGACCTGCTGCTCGCCCGGAGCGGTAGCTCGGCCAGGCTGGTGAACGTCGACCGGGAGCAGGCCATCAGGGCAGATGCGGAGCGCTATTCACTTTGGGAGATCGAATCTTATCTGCGAGCGATAGAGCGCGCGATTCAGCAGTTGGACGCGAACGTCAGTCCGAGTCTGGTTATGGAAGTGTTGTTGCTGAAAGCGCCTCGCGCCTCGGCGGAAGCAAGTCAGGTGTGATGAAATGACCATAGTTGTCGGCGTACGCTTCAAGCCAGCGACCAAAACCTACTTCTTCGATCCGGCCGGCGTGGCTGAACCACTGCGCAAGGGCGACCGTGTGATCGTGGAAACGGCGCGGGCCAAGGAACTGGGACGGATCGTGATCGAGGCGACCGATGTCTCAAACGAGACTATCGTATCGCAGCTCAAGCCGGTTGTACGCAAGGCGACTGCCGCGGACCTGACCAATGCCGCGCACCATGCGGCGCAGGAGGCCGACGCCCTTCGTCGCTGTCGTGAGCGTGTGCTGGAGTATCGCCTGCCGGCCAAGCTGGTCAAAGCCGAGTACAACTTTGATGGCTCGCACCTGACCTTCTCGTTCACCTCTGAGCAGCGCATCGACTTTCGTGACCTGGTTCGCGACCTGGCCCGCATCTTTCACACGCGCATTGAGCTGCGGCAGGTGGGCGTTCGCGATGAGGCCAAGCTGATCAGAGGCATCGGTCCCTGTGGACGCGAGCTCTGCTGCTCGACCTATCTGTGCGATTTCATACCCGTGTCAATCAAGATGGCCAAGCTCCAGGGCCTACCCCTGAGTCCGATGGAGATCTCCGGGTCCTGTGGGCGGCTGCTGTGCTGCCTGACCTACGAGAATGCTGTGTACCAGGAGACCCACCAGCGGATGCCCAGGGTGGGCGAGATCGTCGGGACGGCCGAGGGTGAAGCCAAGGTGATCGGACTGAATGCCGTCAAGGAGACCGTTCACGTTGTGCTCGAGAGCGGTGTTACCCTGGACTTGCCGGTGGAGCAGGTTGAGTGGCGACGCGCTGAGGCCGGTGCCGGTCAGGACAAGGGATCGCGGCCTACGCCGGCAGCGGGCAAGGCCGCTCGCGACGAAGCGGAGCCAGACAGTCCGCTGCTTGAGTAGCCTAGGGTCTGCTCTCCTCGAAGCAGGCGCGCAGGTCCACCAGCGCCTGCAGCGGCACTGCCACGCCTCCCAGACGGCTGGTTGGCCTGATGTTCTCACCGTGAAAGTCCGAGCCGCCGGTGGCAATCAAGCCGTGTTTGTGGGCTAGCCCGAGCAGATCTGCGATGTCTTCGGGCGTGTAGCCGGCGTAGTATGCTTCAATGCCCCTCAACCCCCGCGCTGCCAGGCCGGGCACCAGGTGTTGTACGAGCCGCGGGTGTGCCAGCACGGGTACTCCGTGCGCGTCTCGCA